>JAICGL010000454.1 GCA_025923175.1 Acidimicrobiia bacterium | reverse complement strand
TGCCGTCCGACACCCGGGCGGCCAGCGCCACCACCGCCACCAGCCCGATCCAGTCGCCCAGGCTGGAAACCACCTGGGCCATCCACAGCCGGAAGTAGGCAGACGAACCGAATACCCGCGCCACGGACGGCGGAAGATTTCCCGAGGACGACTGGCCCGGGACGCTGGGAGCTGGGTCGCTGGTCGACAACTCGCCGACCAGCCTAGGTGGGTTAGGCCTTCTTCTTCGTGGACTTCGAAGCCTTGGTGGCCTTCGAGGTCTTCGTGGTCTTCGTCGCCTTCTTGGCGCCGGCGGCCTTGCGAACCGGCTTCTTGGCCGGGCCGGCCGCCGCCCGGGCCCGGAGCAGCTCGACCGCCTGCTCCAGGGTCGCCGCGGCGGGGTCGGCGTCCTTGGGCAGCGAGGCGTTGGTCGTGCCGTCGGTCACGTACGGGCCGTACCGGCCGGCCAGCAGCTTGATCGTCGCGCCGTTGTCGGGATGGGCACCGAGCTCGGCGAGCGGCTCGGCGGCCTGGCGGCCCCGCCCCCGCTTGGGCTGGGCCAGGAGCTCCAGGGCCTGCTCGAGCGTGATCGTGAGGAGCTGCTCTTCCTCCTTGAGGCTACGGGTGTCGTCGCCCCGCTTGATGTAGGGCCCGAAGCGGCCCGGGCTGGCGACGATGTCGCGTCCCTCGTCGTCCTGGCCGACCACCCGGGGCAGGCTGAGGAGCATCAGCGCGTCCTCGAGCGTGACGCTGTCCCGGTTCATCGTCTTGAAGAGGCTGGCCCGCTTCGGCTTCTTCTTCGAGCCCTCTTCCTGCTCACCGAGCTGCACGTAGGGGCCGTAGCGTCCGTCGCGCACGGTCACCTCGAGGCCGGTCTCGGGATCGTTGCCGAGCGCCCGGCCCTCCTCGGGACCGCGGTCGAGGAGCTCGAGGGCCAGCGCCGTGGTCATCTCGTCGGGGGCGACGTCGTCAGGTACGGGTGCCGTCTGGTCGCCTCGGGAGAGGTAGGGCCCGTAGCGACCCACCCGGACCACGATCTCGGCGCCCGCCTCGTCGACGCCGATCGGGATGGTGTTGATCTCCCGGGCGTCGATCTCGGGCACCTTCTCGTCGACGAGGGTCCGGAGGCCGACCACCCCATTGCCGAAGTAGAACTGCCGCAGCCAGGGGACGGACTCCCGCTCTCCCCGGGCGATGTCGTCGAGCGTCTCCTCCATCCGGGCCGTGAACTCGTAGTCCACCAGGTGGGTGAAGTGCTCCTCCAGGAGCCGGATGACGGCGAAGGCCGTCCAGCTGGGGACGAGGGCCGAACCCTTCTTCCACACGTAGCCGCGGTCCTGGATCGTCTGGATGACGCTGGCGTAGGTGGACGGGCGGCCGATGCCCCGGGTCTCCAGCTCGGCGACCAGCGACGCCTCGGTGTAGCGGGCGGGCGGCTGGGTGGCGTGACCGGCGGCCTCCATCGCGGTGTTGGCCACGGCTTCGCCCTGCTCGAGGGCGGGAAGGCGGACCTCGCGGTCCTCCAGCTCGGCGTCGGGGTCGTCGGCGCCCTCGACGTAAGCCCGCAGGAACCCGGGGAAGGTGATCGTCTTGCCCGAGGCCGAGAAGAGCACCGCCTCGCTGGCGCTGGATGTGGCCCCGAGCCGCAGCGAGACCCGCCGGCCCCGGGCGTCGGACATCTGGGAGGCCACGCACCGCTTCCAGATCAGGTCGTAGAGGCGAGCGGCGTCGGCGTCGACCTCGTTGGCAACGTCCTCCGGGCGGCGGAACCGGTCACCGGCGGGTCGGATGGCCTCGTGGGCCTCCTGGGCGTTCTTGACCTTCCGGGAGTAGTGGCGGGACTGGTCAGGGAGGTAGTCGCCGCCGTAGCGCTCGGAGATCTCCGAACGGGCGGCGGCGATCGCCTGCTCCGACAGCGTCAGGGAGTCCGTCCGCATGTAGGTGATGTAACCGGCCTCGTAGAGCTTCTGGGCGAGGCGCATCGTGCGGTCGGCCCCGAAGCGGAGCTTGCGGGACGCCTCCTGCTGAAGCGTGGAGGTCATGAACGGCGGGTGGGGAGCCTGCTTCCAGTCCCGCGACTCCATCGACTCGACCGAGAAGTCGACGCCGGTCAGCCGCTCGACGAGCCCCCGGGCGGCTGCTTCGTCGAGCAGCGCCACGTTGTTGGCGGCAGCCGCCGTGAGCTTGCCGGTGGTCGCCTCGAAGTCCTTGCCCGTCGCCAGCCGCTTCCCGTCGAGGCTGGTCAGCGTGGCGCCGAAGCTCGCCCCCTTGGCCTCGAAGGTCCCTTCGAGGTCCCAGTAGCCGGCGGAGCGGAAGGCCATCCGGCTCCGTTCCCGCTCCACCACCAGCCGGGTGGCGACGCTCTGCACCCGCCCCGCCGACAGCCGGGGCGAGACCTTCTTCCACAGGACCTCCGAGATATCCCAGCCCACGAGCCGGTCGAGGATCCGGCGGGTCTCCTGGGCGTCGACCAGCTTGCGGTCGAGATCCCGCGACTCCTGCACCGCCCGCTCGATGGCGGCCTTGGTGATCTCGTGGAAGACCATCCGGCGGACGGGCACCCGGGGCGAGAGCACCTCCAGGAGGTGCCAGGCGATGGCCTCACCCTCCCGATCCTCATCGGTGGCGAGATAGACCTCGTCGGCGTCCTTGAGGAGCGCCTTGAGCTTCGTGACCTGGGCTTTCTTCTCCGCCGGGACGATGTAGAGGGGCTTGAAGTCGTTGTCGACGTCGACCCCCCACCGCTTGGCCCACGGCTCGTCCTTGTAGGCGGCCGGCACCTCCTGGGCCTTCCGGGGCAGGTCGCGGATGTGGCCGATACTCGACTCGACGGCATACCCCGAGCCGAGAAAACCCGCGATGGTCTTCGCCTTGGCGGGCGACTCGACGATCACCAGGGGCTTGGGCACAGGGGTCCTCCGTAACGACGTCCAGGCTTGACCCGGGGGTTCGGGGGTGTCCCCCGGAGCAATTATGGGGGGACAGGCTGCCAGAACAGTCAACCGTGGTGCCACGCGGGGTGACAGCTTGTCAACTCACTACCACGGTTATCCTGCCCGGGAATGCTTCCGGGCGACCTTGAATCAACGCTTCAGACCATCGGCCTGATCGGGCTCTTCGCCATCGTTTTCGCCGAGTCAGGCCTGTTCTTCGGCTTCTTCCTGCCCGGCGACTCGCTCCTGTTCACGGCGGGCCTGTTGTCGTCCCAGGGGCACCTGGCCCCCCTGCCGGTCATCCTTGTCGGCTGCTTCGTCGCCGCCGTGGCCGGCGACCAGGTCGGCTACGTCTTCGGCTCCCGGGTCGGCCCGTCGCTGTTCCGCCGGCCCGACTCCCGGATCTTCAAACAGGAGTACGTCGAGAAGGCCCGGGCGTTCTTCGAGCGCCACGGCTCCAAGACGATCGTGCTGGCCCGGTTCGTACCCATCGTTCGGACGTTCGCCCCGATCCTCGCCGGGGTGGGCGACATGCAGTACCGCACGTTTGTCACGTTCAACGTCATGGGTGGCCTGCTGTGGGCGGTCGGCGTGACGACCCTCGGGTACGTCCTGGGCGAAACGGCGCCCTGGATCGAGGACTACCTCCTCCTCGTCATCGCCGTCATCGTCCTGCTGTCGGTCCTGCCGGTGGGGATCGAAATCCTGCGCAGCCGGCGCGCGCGCCTCGACCGGTGACGGTGGGGAGTCGCAGGGCGTCCCTGGCCGCCCTGCGGCCGCCATCCGTCGCCGGTCGAGGCGCTATTTCACAGCGCGGAGGTGGGGGCGGCCCGTCAACCGGCCCTTGAGCGCCGGGATGTCGAGCTCCGGCTGGGGGTATTCGGGAGCCATCTCCGTGAGGGTCTCGACCAGGATCCGGCCGACGGCCCAGTT
>JAICGL010000453.1 GCA_025923175.1 Acidimicrobiia bacterium | reverse complement strand
TGGCACGCTCTCCCTTTCGCGCCTCAAACTGTCCCTGCAGCGGGCTCAAACGTATCAGCGATTAGCGATCGTTCACCAGGAGCATTCCGTCCACCGGAACGCTCCTCCTGGTACTTCGCCAAAGTGGGGGGGCAGGTGCATGGCCGATGCCGAACTGATCCAAGCGATCGCTAAAGAGCTGCGGACCGCCGAGGAGCAAAGAATCCCGGTGGCGCCCGTCGCAACCCGCTTCGGCGACCTCACCCTCGCCGACGCCTACGCCGTCCAGCTGGCCAATATCGAGGCCCGCATCGCCGACGGCGACCGGGTCCTCGGCCGCAAGATCGGGCTCACGAGCCTGGCCATGCAGACCCAGCTCGGCGTAGACCAGCCGGACTTCGGCCATCTCCTCGCCTCGATGGCCGTCCCCAACGGTGGCGCCGTCACCGTCGCGGAGCTGATCGCCCCGCGCATCGAGCTGGAGATCGCGTTCGTGCTCGGCCGGAGCCTCGAGGGCCCTGGCGTGACCACTGCCGATGTGCTGGCCGCGACCGAGGCGGTGTTCCCCAGCCTGGAGATCATCGACAGCCGCATCGCCGACTGGAAGATCGGTCTCGTCGACACGGTGGCCGACAACGCCAGCAGCGGCCGATTCGTGATGCCGTCGCGCCTCACCCCCCTCCCGGATCTCGACCTTCGCCTCGTCGGCGGGATCATGGAGATCAACGGGGTGCTCACGTCGTGGAGCTGCGGTGCTGCCGCGCTCGGCGACCCGGCGGCCTGTGTCGCCTGGCTGGCCAACGCGATTGCCGCCTACGGCGGCCGCCTCGAGGCCGGGGAGATCCTGCTGTCGGGCGCCCTCGACAAGTCCGTACCCATCAAAGCAGGCGACGTCGTCCGGGCGGAGTTCGACCGTCTCGGCAGCGCAAGCGTCCGCTTCGAGTAAGGAACCGGCTCATGACCCTCACCACGGAAGGCCTCACCTACGAGTCCACGTCGCGAACCGCCAAGGCCGGCGACCTCACCCTCCACTACCACGAGGCGGGGACGGGCGACCCGCTGGTGCTCCTCCACGGTGGTGGGCCGGGAGCATCGGCCTGGAGCAACTGGAAACAGAACCTTGCGCCGCTGGCCGCCCACTTCCGGGTGCTGGCGGTCGACCAGCCCGGGTACGGCCGCTCCGACAAGCCGCTGATCAAGGGCGGGATGTGGGAGTTCTACGCCCGGGCGGTGCGCGGCCTCCTCGACGAGCTCGGCATCGAGCGCACCCACTTCATCGGCAACTCCCTCGGTGGCGGCACCACGCTGAAGTTCGCCCTCGATTTCCCGGAGCGCACCGATCGGCTGGTGCTCATGGGTCCGGCCGGCGGAGCGCTGCCGCTCACGAGCTCCTGGCCGTCGGAGGGCCTCAAGACCCTCATGGCCTTTTACGCCCCGCCCGGCCCGAGCCGGGAGAAGATGCAGGCGATCATCGCCGCGCTCATGTACAACCCGGGGAAGGTCGACCCCGAGGTGCTCGAGGAGCGCTACCAGGCGGCCATCGACCCCGACGCTATGGCCACCGCGATGGCCGTGTTCAAGGCTGTGCAGTCCGGCGAGCCGGTGCTGGTGGCCGAGGAGCTGTGGCGCGACGTCCACCGCATCACCAACCCGACGCTTCTCACCTGGGGCCGCGACGACCGCGTCCTGCCCCTCGACTCCGCGCTGTTCATGACCCGCTACATGCCTGACGCCCGGCTGCACGTGTTCCCCCAATGCGGCCACTGGGCCCAGGTAGAGCACGCCGCCGAGTTCGAGCGGCTGGTCATCGACTTCCTGACCGCCCCGCAGAAGGAGGACGGGCAATGAAGGTGCGAGCACTCGGTTATGTGGGCGTCGAATCGCCCGAAGCCAAGCAGTGGGAGGAGTTCGGGCCCGAAGTGCTGGGGCTGCAGATCGTTGACGGCGACCAGCCCGGTTCGATCTACCTGCGGATGGACGACCGCCATCACCGCATCGCCATCCATCCCGGCAACAAGGACCGCCTCGCCTATCTCGGCTGGGAACTGGCCGGCGACGACGACCTCGCCGAAGCAGTCGACAAACTCGGCCGAGCCGGCTACGAGATCACGGAAGGGACCGAAGACGAGTGCGAGGAGCGGGCCGTGCGCCGCTTCGTCACCGTGCTCGACCCGGGCGGTGCCCGCCACGAGTTCTTCTACGGGCAACTCAGCCTGCCCGGGCAGTTCCAACCGGGGCGGCCGCTGACGGGCTTCGTGACCGGCGAGCAGGGCCTGGGCCACGTTGTCTGCGTCGTTCCCGACCTCGGCGCCGCCACCCGCTTTTACAAGATGCTGGGCTTCAAGAAGAGCGACGAGATCTACGCCTTCATCGACGCCCACTTCTTCCACTGCAACCCTCGCCACCACACGCTGGCCCTCACGGAGATCCCGCGAGTGCGGGGGCTGCACCACATCATGATCCAGCTCAACAGCCTCGACGACGTCGGCCTCGCATACGACATCGTGCAGGCCCGAGGCATCCCGATCACCATGACGCTGGGCCGCCATCCCAACGACCGCATGGTGTCTTTCTACGTGCGGAGCCCGTCGGGATTCGAGATCGAGTACGGCTGGGGCGCCCTCGAAGTGGGCGAGGACTGGACCGTCACGCAGTACGACGCCGTCAGCGTGTGGGGCCACAAGATGGTCGGCACCTCCCCGCCCGGCGCCCTCGAAGAAGTCCTGTAAGAGGAGGAACCATGGGAGTCAAGTTCCTGACCGACGAGTGGGCCAAGGCGCTGACCGAGGCCTGCAACGCCAACGCCAAGTTCACCAAGGCCAGCAAAGGGGTCACGGCGACGTTCCAGATCACGGTGAACGAGAGCCCCGAAGCCGATGGTTTCACCATGCAGTGGGACGGCAGCGGTGTGACCGTCACGACCGGCTCGCGCGACGACGCCGACGTGAACCTCGAGCTCGAGTACCCGACGATGGTCGAACTGTCGAAGGGAACGATGAACGGTCCCCAGGCGGTGGCCTCCGGGCGCATGAAGGCCGCCGGGAACATGGAGAAGATGTTCCTCCTGGGCAAGGCAATGGACCTCCTGCCCGTCATCGAAGCCGGCATCGGCCTCGACTACTGATCCATTCCGGTACGCGGAACGCCTTCCTGGTGGACTGCCCAGAGCCGAACGGACACTGACTTCGTGGCCGAGACCGACGTGAAGCAACCATGCATGATTCTCGGGTCGGGCAACATCGGCACCGACCTGATGGCCAAGCTCCTCCGGTCCGAGGTGTTGGAGCTGGCGGCCGTGGTCGGGATCGACCCGGAGTCGCCGGGTCTGGCCCTGGCCCGGGACGCTGGCATCGCCGCGTCGGCGGAGGGGATCGGCTGGCTGCTGGCCGCCGCCCCGCCGGAGACCATCGTGTTCGACGCCACGTCCGCTGCCGCGCACCGGGCCCACGCTCCCCGCCTCGCAGCTGCCGATCTGCGCTGCATCGACCTCACGCCGGCCAAGCTCGGCCCCTCAGTGGTGCCGGTCGTCAACCTCGACGACCACCTCGACGCCCCCGAGATCAATCTGATCACCTGTGGCGGCCAGGCCACGATCCCGATCGTGGCGGCGGTGGCCCGGGTCACCGAGGTGCCCTACGCCGAGATGATCTCGGCGGTGGCCAGCGTCTCGGCCGGGCCCGGCACCCGGGCCAACATCGACGAGTTCACCAGGGCCACGGCCACCGGGCTGGAAGAGATCGGCGGGGCGGCCCGGGGGAAGGCGATCATCGTCCTCAACCCGGCCGACCCGCCGATCCTCATGCGAAACACCGTGTTCTGCGCTCTCGGCCCCGAAGCCGACCAGGCAACGGTGGCAACGTCGATCACTTC
>JAICGL010000452.1 GCA_025923175.1 Acidimicrobiia bacterium | reverse complement strand
GGCTCGCTGATGAGCACGTCGCGGGCGGCTTCGGCGGCCGGCATCCCGCAGGCGACCACCCAGCTGAGCGTGCAGCGCACGCCGCCGGTGGGATGCTCGGCGAGGACGGCATCGATGACATCCCGGAGGTCGTCGAACGACGGGTTCTCGAACCGGTCGCCCAGTTCGGTCTCGAAGGTCGCCAGGACGCCGGTCGACAGCCGCTCCACCAGCAGCGCCTGGCGTTGCACCGGCCGCTTCTGCAATGAATTGACCAGGAGGCTTCCAAGGTTCTTCAGCCGCCGGGGGTCGAGCTTGTTGCCGATGAGGCCACTCACCACCTCGGTCGACACCGCCGGTGGTAGCGCCCTGAGCATGCGGTCGATGTCCTCGGCCGCCAGCTCGTTCACGGAGTCGACGAAGAGTCGCTCGCCCTCGGCCAGCAGCTCCGCACTGATCTCTTCGCCGTGTTCGTGTTCTTCCTCTTCGCCGTGTTCTTCCTCAGCCTCAGCCATCTCGCCATGGTACGTGGGCGGAGGCAGAGGTTCTCGAGCAGGCTGTCAGAACCCGGCTTTCTTGCCGGTGACCAGCATGTGCTTGTTTCGGGTGCCGCGGCAGGGGGTGCAACCCGGCGTGTAGTACCAGTTGTCGAAGATTCCCGCCTTGTAGAAGGTCATCCGGCGCGGGGTGTAGAGCGGGATGATGGGCACGTCTTCGGCCACGAGGCGCTGGATCTCGACGACCAGAGGCTTGCGCTGTTCGGGGTCGATGGCCGTGACCTGGCGGTTGGCCAGGTCGGTGACCGCCGGGTTGCTGTAGCCGATGGCCCGGGTGAACGAGGTGCTCTTCGGGGAGGCGGCATAGCGCGATCGCAGGTTCTGGTCGGGGTCGCCGGTCATGCCGCCGTAGCCGATCAGGGCCATCGTGTAGTTGCCCTTACCCGCGCTGTCATCGGCCGTGGCCTTGTCGAGGATCTGGGGGCGGACGTCGATCCCGGCATCCCGCAGGTACTCCTTGACCAGCTCCGACGACTTGGACGTGAACCGGTTGTTGGCCTGCAGCTCCTGGAGGAAGGGCTTGCCGTCGGGGAGCTCCCGCAGTCCGTCGCCGTTGGTGTCCTTCATGCCCAGCCCGTCGAGCAGGGTCTTCGCCTTCGCGATGTCCCGGTCGTACGTGGGGAGATCGGGGGCCAGCATGGGGTGGCCGACCGTGAGCCCTCCGACAGTCTGTGGCTCGCCCCGGCCGGCGAGGAGGCGGGTCACCATATCCTTGCGGTCGAGGGCGTAGGCGACGGCCTGGCGGAACTCCTTGCGGTCGTAGGGAAAGCCCTTCGAGAGGTTCACGTGGAGGGCCAGCATCCAGTCGTACGAGCCTTCCAGCTTGGTGAGACTCTTGTTGGCCTCGAAGGCTTTGATCTGCTCCTCGGGTGCCGGGTCCTCGAGGATCTCGCCGGCGTCGATGGTGCCTCGCTGGAGGGCGAGCAACTCGTCGGGCGCCGGGACGAGCTCGATGCGCTTCGCGTACGGGGACCCGAGGTAGAAGGAGTCGTTGGCGGTGAACAGGTAGCTGCCTGCCGCCTCGTCGAACGACTCCAGCTTGTAGGGGCCCGAGCCCATCACCGCACTGGCTTCCTGGAACTTGGCCGGGTCGGTGACCGCGGACCAGATGTGCCGGGGAATGATGAAGAGCCGCATCGCGACGTCCTCTTCGAACACGGCCGTGGGCTTGTTGAGTCGGACGACGACGGCATTGGGCCCATCGACGGCGACCTCTTTGAGGTCCAGACTCGGGCCCAGCCGGCTGATGCTCGCCGCCGGGCCGGTGGTCACGTAGTCGAAGCTGAACTTGACGTCCTCGGCGGTGACGGGCTTCCCGTCCTGCCACTTTGCGTTGTCCCGCAAGGTGAAGCGCCATTCCAGACCGTCGGGGGAGTGGGACCACTCCTTGGCGAGCCAGGGGATCGGTTCGCCGGTCGAGTCCTGCCAGAGCAACGTGTCGAAGACATAGCTGCACATGATCAGGCCCGCGCCGCGCACATACGCGAAGGGCGAGGGGTACCCGTAGGCGCCGCCGGAGAAGCGCAGCTTGGCGATACTCGCCGGGTGGGAGGCCTGCTCTCCTGACTGCGTCTTGTCGCCGCCGTCCGAGCCGCATCCGGCGACCAGCAGCACGCAGGTGGCCACGATGGCAGTGACGCGTCGTCTCATTGGTTCATCCTGTCGCAACTCCGTCCACGAAAAGCAAGTCGCGCCCGGCGGCCGTCAGGAGTGCCCGGGTCGCCTCGTGTCTGGGGTTCACCAGGAGCGCACTGCCGGTGCCTTCCTCGACCACCCGCCCCTTGTCCATCACCAGCACCCGGTCGGCGATCCGCAGCACGGAGGCCAGGTCGTGGGAAACCAGCACCATCGCCATCCCCCGGTCCACCTGGAGTTGCTTGAGCAGTTGCAAGACCTTGGCCTGCTCGGAGGGGTCAAGCATCGAGACGGGCTCGTCCGCCACCAACAGTTTGGGTTCGAGCACCAGCGCCCGGGCCAGGGACACCCGTTGCAGCTGGCCGCCCGACAGCTCGTGCGTGTATCGGGCGAGGAAGTCGTCGTCGACCGGGAGGCGGGCGGCGCGGAGGGTCGAGCGGACGAGGCGGTCCTGCTCCTCGGCGTCGCCCAGATCCTGCAGCTCGAGCGGCTCCCGCACGGCCTGACCAACGGTCAGGCGGGCGGAGAGGGCCTCGAAGGGATCCTGGAAGAGCAGCTGCACGCGCCGCCGGGCGTGTTTCAGCTCCGGGCCTGTGGCGGCGAGCAGGTCGCGGCCTTCGAGCTCCACCGAGCCTTCGTCGGGGTCGAGGAGCCGCACGAGCATTGACGACAGCGTCGACTTCCCCGCTCCGCTGGCGCCCACGAGGCCCACGACCTCGCCTTCGAGTACGTCGATGCTGACACTGTCGACGGCGGCAACATGTTCCTTGCGCCCGAGCCCGCTGCGGACCGCATACGACTTGGACAGGTTCCGGCCGACGAGGACCGGCACCACCCCGCCTCGGATGCAGGCCACCAGCCGCTCGCCGTCCTCGGCGGTTGGAGGAGCGAGCGGCGGTCGACCGTCGCGGCAGCTCTCGATCTCCTGCGTGCAGCGCCCCGCGAATGGGCAGCCGGGAGCGACCTCGGTCGGGTTGGGGGGGTCGCCCCGGATCCCACGGAGATCCTTCACCGAAGCCAGCGTGGGGCGGGCGTTGAGCAGCGCCCAGGAGTACGGGTTGCGGGGGCGGCCCAGTACCTGGCCTGCCGGGCCGATCTCGGCCAGCCAGCCCCGGTACATGACGGCCACCCGGTCGGCCAGCATCTCGAGGGCGTCGGCGTCGTGGCTCATCACGACCAGCGCCCGCCCCGCCTCTTCCCGGAGGCGGGCGAGGACTTCGAGCACCCGGTTACGGGTCGCGGGGTCGAGGCCCGAGGTCGGTTCGTCGAGCACGAGCACCTCGGGGTCGCAGACCATGGCGAGGGCGAGCAGCACCAGACGGCGCTGGCCCCCTGACAGCTCCCGCGGATAGCGCTCCAGGGCCCACTCGCCCAGGCCCACGGCGTCGAGGACCTCGCGGCTGCGTACGTCGGCCGCCTCCCGGGTCCGGTCGAGATGGACCTGCTGGGGCTCGGCCAGTTGCAGTCCCACCCGCAGGACGGGGTTGAGCGAGGCGGCCGACTGCATGGCCATCGAGATGCGCCGCCACCGGACTTGCCGCCACCCGTCCTCGTCGAGGGCGATGAGGTCGACGTCGCCCAGGCGGATCTTCCCCTCGACGGCCGCCGTGCCGGCAAGGCCGAGAACGCTCCGGCCGAGGGTGGACTTGCCCGATCCCGACTCGCCGAGGATGCCGAGGCACTC
>JAICGL010000451.1 GCA_025923175.1 Acidimicrobiia bacterium | reverse complement strand
CTCGTCGGCCGCCGCCCGGGCCACGGCCAAAGACACGCCGAGGATGGCGTTGGCGCCGAGGCGAGACTTCCCGTCGGTGCCGTCGAGCTCGATCATCAGCCCGTCGATGTCGCGCTGGGCAACGGCTGGCATTCCCATGACGGCATCGGCGATCTCGCCGTTGACGTGAGCCACCGCGGTGAGCACGCCTTTGCCGCCGTAGCGGTCGCCGCCGTCGCGCAGCTCGAGGGCCTCGTGGGCGCCGGTGGAGGCACCGCTCGGCACGGCAGCGCGGCCCCGGGCTCCGGAGCTCAGCTCGACGTCGACCTCAACCGTGGGCTGGCCGCGAGAGTCGAGAATTTCCCGCGCCACAACCTGCTCGATGATGCTCACTTGTCACTCCCGTGCGACCCGGTTTGACCGTACAGCATCGCAGGTCCCAGAACGCGGAACTGCCGTGCCCCACGGACGGGCACGGCAGTTCTGCAGGAGAGAATCGGGGAGTTAGCAGCTACCGCTGATCTGCACGCCGAGCAGACCGCCGCTCGCCGAGCAGTTGACCCCGGTGCCGCCGAGGAGACCGCCGACGGTACCGGTGAGGCCGCCGACTGTTCCGGTCACACCGTTGACGACACCGCCGACGGTCCCGGTCACGCCGCCCACAGCGCCGGTCACGCCGCCGACAGCGCCGGTCACGCCGCCAACTGCCCCGGTGACGCCGCCGACCGTGCCGGTCACACCGTTGACGACGCCGCCGACGGTCCCGGTTACGCTGCCCACGGTCCCGGCCACGCTGCCGACAGCGCCAGTGGCCGTACCGGCCACGCCTCCGACAACCTTGCCGGCAGTGCCGGCGACGTTGCTCGCGGTCCCGACCGCGCTGCCCGCCGCGCCGGTGGCGGCGCCGGTGACAGCGGAGGTATTGCCGCTGCAGCCCACGGCGGTCGTGCCGGTGCCGTTGGTGCCGACGTTGATGCCGGTGGTCTGACCGACGGTGTTGAGGACGCCGTTGACGGTCTGGCCGACCTGGGGCGGCACGGCACCGGTGACGGCATCCGGCAGGGCGCCCGTCACCTCTGACGGGACGCCGGCGCTGACGGAGCAGTTGACCGGCGACACACCGGCGGCAGCCTCGGTGGCAGCACCGGCGGCCGAGGTGGCCGCGCCGGCCAGGCCCTGGGCAGTCTCGATGAGGCCCTGGGCGTTGACGAGCTTGGTGACGTCGTCAATGCCCGGCAGGCCAGGCAGCGCGGGGCTGGCGGAGGTGTTACAGCCGGCGGCCTTGGTCGAGGCGCCATTGGCGACCCAGCAGTCGGCAGCGAGCCCTGCAGTCTTGGCGTCCAGCTTCACGGAATCCGAGCTGGCGGAACTGGACGCGGCGAACTGTTGTACTGCGATCCCGGCCGATGCAATGCCCGATGTCCCGAGCAGGGCGGCGACGACAATGAGCCCGATCCTCTTCATCGCTTGGAGAAACTCCTTGTTCGTGAGGCACCGAGGCTCCCGCGCCTCTCGTGCTTTTCACGTTGTCGGCTTCAGGAATGTCCTACAAAAGCCGAGCGATTGGGACGAGCGACCCCGGAAGCGGGCAACCCTCTGGTCCAGATCGGGTCCTCACGGACCAAGGGAGTGTTCCGGACTGACTAGGAGAGCTGCTCCCAGAGGGTGGCAACGTCCTGCGGGGGGATTGACTCCACCTTCTCGCCTCGTTCCGCCGCCAGCACCTCGAGGCGCTGGAACCGCTCCTTGAACCGCCCCGCCCATCCCCGCAACGCGGATTCGCCGTCGACGCCGGCCAGGCGGGCCAGGTACACCACGGCCGCCAAAGCCTCGCCCAGACAACGCTCGGCCTCGGCGGCGTGCGTCTCGGCGGTGGGCCGGGCGAGCGCTGCCAGACCCTCCATCTCCTCCACCGCGCGGCTTACGGCATCTTCCGCCGTCCCGAAGGTGAGGCCGGCGGAGGCCGCCTTCCGGTAGAGCTTGTGGGCATAGAGGAGTGACGGCAGATGGCGGGAGACCCCGTCCATCAGCGACGCTCGACCCTTCTCCTCCCGCTTGATGACCTCCCAGTTGGCCACGACGTCGGCGGCCCCCGATACTGCGACGTCGCCGAACACGTGGGGGTGGCGGCGAACGAGCTTGTCGTGGATCCCGGACAGCACGTCGGTCACGGTGAAGGCGCCGGCCTCCCGGGCGAAGGTGGAGTGGAAGATCACCTGGCAGGCGAGGTCGCCGAGCTCTTCTTCGAGGTGCTCGTAGGCGCCGGCGGCCACGGGCTCCGGGCCGGGCGCTGGCGCCGAGGCCGGCAGCGCTTCGATGGCCTCGACCACCTCGTAGGCCTCCTCGATGAGGTGCCTGGCCAGCGTGTGGTGGGTCTGCTCGGCATCCCAGGGGCAGCCGCCGGGCGCCCGCAGCCGTTCGATCAGGGCCACGAGGCGCTCCCAGGCGTCGCCGGGCCCCCCCGGGGGGAGCTCGACGAAGACCGACGTGAGGTGGTCGGGCTCAATGACGCGGTCGAGGTCCTCGAGCGGGACGTCGGTGACGACCTCGTCGGGCAGCCCGAGCCGGGCCAGCACCGTGACGGGCGCTTCGCCCGGCAGGCGTTCGAGCAGCGCCAGCTTCACGTCGGAGAGCACCAGCCGGGAGTGGCAGTGGCTCACCAGAAGCGGGCCGGCAGGGAGAGCGGTGGGCAGCACCTTCCCGTCAACCGCACGAGCCCCCGTTCCCGCCGTCGGATCGACACCCACGCGGAGCCAGGCCAGGTCGAGGAAGGACAGGCCGGGCACGAGCACGAGCCGCTTCCCGAGGCGCTCCCGCAGGAGCGCAACCGACTTCTCGCCCACCGCCGGGCTTCCCGGCACGGCGAAGCACACGTCGCCGTCCTCGGCGGCGGACAGCAGCCGGTCAGCGATCGCCAGGTAGACGTCGTCGATCCGGTCGGCGGCGTCGTAGAGGTCGTCGCACGCCACGAACTCGACGCCGCCGGCGACCAGATCGTCGACGGCCGGATGGCGCCGGGTGCGGACGAACCGCCGCTCGGAGGCGGTCGCCACGATGACAGCCCGGGCCGCCGGCAGCAGGAGATCGGCGCCGCCGGGCCCGAGGCCGGCGACGACGACACGCCCGGCTCGCTCGCTCACCCGCCCGGCTGGTTCGGGTCGCCCGGCGTGCCGGACGGCGCACCGGGGATTCCCGGCACGCTCGCCGGGGTGCCGGTGTCGGAGCGTTGCGTCTTGGGCTGCGGAGGTTGGGGTGGGACCACCACCGACACCTGGCCGGCGGCGGGCGCCTCGAACGTGCCGTACCGCTTGTCGACGGTGACACGCACCGAGGTCAGCGCTTGCCGGAGGAACTGCCGGTAGGCGTTCTGGCTCTGGGCGTTGAGCAGCGTGCGGATCTGGTCCTGGGATTCCTCGAAGGAGGATTCCTTCCGTTCCCTGACCCGGAGGATGTGGAACCCGTACTGCGTCTGCACCGGGTCGGAGAGCTTCCCCACCTCCAGCTCGCTGGCGGCCTGGTCGAACTCGGGGACGAACGCTCCCTTCGGACTGCAGTCGAGGTCGCCGCCGCTCGGAACGGTGCCCCTGTCGAGCGACACGGCCTTGGCCACGGCGGCGAAGTCCTCGCCGCCCTTCAGGCGGGCCAGCGTGCTGTCGGCCTCGGCTTTGCTCCGGACGAGGATGTGCGACACGCAGTTCAGGCTGAAGTCGGCCTTGTGCTCGTCGTAGTACTTCCGCAGGCTGTCTTCGGAGAGGTCGACGCCTCCGAGGGCCGATTGCAGCGCCACGGCCCGGGAATTCCGCTCGACGAGCCGCTCCCTGAACCATTCGGGGAAGGCCGCGACGGCTTCCTCGCTGCCGAACTGCGTCGACATCTG
>JAICGL010000450.1 GCA_025923175.1 Acidimicrobiia bacterium | reverse complement strand
GTTCCGTTACCTGCGGGCGTTTACACCGTAGATGCCTACTTCAATGGCACTATTCCGCTTATTCCCGAGATTACCTTGAGCGATGATTATTACGAGAGGTAGGAGCCGCCGAGGTGGTTCCCCTGCCCGCCCGCGCCGTAGTAGAGGATCGACTCTCCGCCGTGGCGGTCGATGACGCCCTGGATCCCGGCGGCCACTTCGGCGACGGCCGTATCCCAGTCGATCTCCTCGTACGTCCCGTCCGGCCGGCGACGCAACGGCGACGTCAGGCGGTGCCGGCCGTTCTGGTAGTGGTCGAGTCGGAGCGCCTTCTGGCAGGTGTAGCCCTGCGAGGCCGGGTGCGCCTTGTCGCCCCGGATCCGCTCGAAGCGGCGCCCGTCCTCACCGCCCTGGCGGACCTCGATGCCGCAGTTGATGTAGCAGAGGATGCAGGCGGTCTGCTGCCAATTCTCCATGGTCGATTGTTACAATGCGCGATGTCACGGTGTCAACTGGCCTTCAGTCCAGAAGCGTCATCGTGGCGAAACGCTCACGAAACAGATCGCCCCCAGAGTGTCGACATCACTTTCTGAGTCGGCCGCTCCACGGAGGTCGTTTCGTGCCCACTATCGACACCGGCGATACCGCTTGGGTGCTCGCGTCCACGGCCCTGGTCCTGTTCATGACCCCGGGCCTCGCCTTCTTCTACGCCGGCATGGTTCGGGCGAAACATTCCCTGGCCATGCTCATGCAGAACTTCTTCGCCATGGGCATCGTCACGGTGCTGTGGGTGCTCTTCGGGTACTCGCTGGCCTTCGGCGGTGCCGGAAACGGCGGGCTGATCGGGAACTTCGACTTCATCGGGTTGAAGGACATGACCGGTGCGGTCTCGGGCACCATCCCGACCATGGTGTTCTCCGCCTTCCAGTTGACCTTCGCCGTCATCACCCCGGCGCTGATCACCGGGGCGATCGCCGACCGGATGCGCTGGGCCGCCTGGGTCGGCTTCATCGCCCTGTGGTCGATCCTCGTCTATCTCCCGGTGGCCCACTGGGTCTTCGCCGGCGGCTGGCTGGCCGCCCGCGGCGCCCTCGACTTTGCCGGCGGCACGGTCGTCCACGTCAACGCCGGCGCCGGGGCCCTCGCCCTGGTTCTGCTGCTCGGCAAGCGCAAGGGCTGGCCGAACTCGGCGATGCCGCCGCACTCGCTGCCGCTGGTCATGCTGGGGACGGGCATCCTGTGGTTCGGGTGGTTCGGCTTCAATGCCGGCTCGGCGCTGGGCGCCAACCAGGTCGCCGGCCAGGCGTTCATGAACACCTTCGTGGCCGCCGCGGCAGCGATGCTCGGCTGGCTCGCCATCGAGCGGCTCAAGGCCGGCCACGCCACCACCCTCGGCGCCGCCTCCGGGGCGGTCGCCGGACTGGTCGCCATCACGCCCTGTGCCGGGTTCGTCAACGCCTTCGCCGCCGTGATCATCGGGCTCATCGCCGGCGTCGTCTGCTTCCTGGCCATCGGCCTCAAGTTCAAGTTCGGCTACGACGACGCCCTCGACGTCATCGCCGTCCACCTGGTGGGCGGGGCGCTCGGCTCGATCCTGCTCGGCCTCTTCGCCGACGCCGGGGTCAACTCGGCCGGCAAGGACGGCGTGTTCTTCGGCGGCGGATGGTCGCTGTTCACGGAGCAGGTCATCGCCGTGGCGGCCGTCTTCGCCTTCTCGTTCCTCGTATCGCTCGTGATCGGGCTCGTCCTCAAGGCCGTGCTGCCGAAGGGCATCCGGGCCTCGGAGGACGAGGAGGAGCAGGGCCTCGACGTCACGCAGCACTCCGAGACCGGATACTCCCTGGAACTCGTTTCGTAAGGATTCCAGCCTCCGGGCGGACGGGCGGGGTACCGTCTCGGAGGTGAGTAGTGAACAAAGCGCTGCAGGCATCCCTGATACCCCGACGGTTATCAGGGGTGCCTGCATTTTGTTGATGATCGTCGGGCTGGCGACGGTGTTCTTCAGCCTCCCGGTGGTGTTCGATCCGGCCAAGTACCGGTGCCAGCTGAGCCGGGTGAGGATCGACGACGCCAACACCGACAAGAAGGACTGGAACAACGTCGACACCGGCCTCGATGCCGAAGGGCGTCCGCAGAAGGCCGGGGACGTGCCGTGTACCGACGCCGTCCGGCTCGCCCCCGAGATTCCCCTGAACCAGAAGGGAAAGAAGTTCCCGCTGCCGAGCGAATCGGCCCTGCAAACCCAGAACGGGGTGGCCGCCGCCCTGGGAATCGGCCAGGCGATCGCCGGGTTCTCCGTGATTCGAACGTTGAATCGCCGGGCCCGCATCGTTGCCATCGTCCTGAGCTCGATCGCCGGCTTCTTCTTCCCCGTTCTCAGCCTCCTCTCGGTCGGCGTATTGGTCTTCGTCGCCTACGCCTTCGCCTTCAGCCCCGCCAGCCGCGAGGTCTGGCCGAGAGAAGTTCGTGGCTGAGGAGGAGTCCGGGCCGGTCTTCCGGGCTTCGAACCGGAGCGCGGCCTGGATCCTGTTCTTTGTTGCCCTGGGCGGCGCGGCGGCGATCAACGCCAACGGCCGGCCGTCGGTTGGCAGGGGCATCGTCGGCGCCCTGTGCCTCCTCGTCGCATTCCTGGCGCTGTCGTCGGTGCGCTTCAAGGTGCGGGCCGAGCCCCGCCACCTCGTCGTCTGCTCCGGCGGCCCCACCCGCAAGATCCCCTGGTCTGACGTCCAGGGTTTCGGCGTCGACGAGAAGCGGGGGCGCAACGTCTATGTCGAGGTGCCGCCGGATCGGAAGCTCCTCCTCCCCATCCCTGAGGTCCGGACCGGCAAGATCACCGCCGACGAGGCGCGCGAGCAACTGCAGCGCTACTGGAAGACGCACCGCCACAACCGCTGACGCGGGTCAGGGTTTGCGAGCGTTGATGACCCAGGCGGCTGAGCCGAAGTACACGCCGTCCGGTGTTTCGTGCGCGGCCGCGGTGGCGCGGATGTTGTCGAGCGCCTGGGCTCTGAGCGAGTCGTCGAGATCCTCCAGCATCATCTTGATGACCCGGAGGCCGGTCACGAAGCCGTAGGCGTCGTCGGCGTCGGATCCCAACCGCCATGGGGGTGCCGACTCGGCGAACGAGATGTCGGTGAAACCCGCCTCGGTCAGGACGCCGCGGGTGAAGTCGACGTCGGCGAGGCCGAAGGGGCTCGGCGCGCCGGGCGGCGGCACCGGCAGGTCGCGCCCCACCGCCAGGGCATCCCGCATGGCACTGACCCACTCGTTGGCGGCCACGGACTGCCAGACGAGGAACGCCGCCCGGCCTCCGGGGCGCAGCGCCGAGGCGATGTTGGTGAAGGCCGCCACCGGGTCGAGAAAGAACATGACGCCGAAGCGGCTGATCACAAGGTCGTAGGCGCCGGGTTCGAATGACTGCACCTGGGCGTCGCCCTGCTCGAAGCGGACGTTGTCGAGCCCTTCCTCCTCGGCCAGCTGCGCCGCCACGGCGAGCATCGGCCCGGACAGGTCGACCCCGAGGACGCTGCCGCTCGGCCCCACCGCCCGGGCGGCATCACGACTGCTGAGGCCGTTGCCACAGCCGATGTCGAGCACCCGCTCTCCCGGAGCGAAGGCGGCGGCCGTGATCAGCACACCGTGGTGGGGGCTGATCGTGGCGTCGAAACGCTCATGGTGCAGCGCCCAGTGCTCACCCTCGGGCCCGTCCCAGGCCTCGGCTTGGTCGATATTGACGATGTCGGCCATGGCCCCGGAGCCTACCGGGGGCCGCTGCTCAGTCCTCGGGCGTCTTCGGAGGCTTCTTCTCAGGCCACCTGTAGGCGAGCCCCAGCCCAAGGACCATGATCAGAATGCAGCCAAAGAGGAGGCCGTTGGGTGGGATGTGGGGC
>JAICGL010000449.1 GCA_025923175.1 Acidimicrobiia bacterium | reverse complement strand
TGGTGATCGCGAGATTCCGGGCCTCGAGGGCACCGGGGATCAGATTCTGCGTTACCCGAGGTACGTCGTTGGTGTTGTTGATGGCTTCGACGCGCTCTCGTGAGAGCCGCAGCGCCGACTCCACGGAGTCTGGTCCTGTGTTACCGGTGGAGACGCCGGGATAGATCGCCAGCAGCGCTACCGCGCTGAGAAAGACGATCCCCTTTCTGGTCCCGCCTCTGATGCTCCTCATGCATTCCCCCTGAGCTACGTAGATTGCTGCTTGTTGGAAGCTCGCTAAGTCGCGGGCAGAGGAGGGGACCCCATGAGTCGCCAGAGATGCATGGCGGTCAAGCTTGTTCCCGCCACACGATCTCGCTGCGTCGTCTCTTTCCCTCGTCGCCAAATAGGCAAATGTGCCAACGTTTTGCCAGAGGCCTGAAAAACAATCAAGCCTTTGCGCAATCGAGCAATGCTCGGGGCCCAGGCCGGGCGACGTCCCTTCAATTCCCCCCCTCGAGAAGCCAGAAGCTTCCCGGGCCGATATTTAGCCACCCCTTCGCGCGGTGTCAAGGGTCGAGGATATTCGCATGTCCGCAGATTCCTCGGGACTTCTCAGAACAGCCTCTTTACGAGAAAAACCGCAGGTCGGAGCTGGGAGAATTTACCGACTGGGCGGACGCGCCAAAGCTTTCCACTTTCTCTACGGAAGTGGATTGAGCCGTCGACTATCCAGCTATCGGCAAAAAACTGGACCGTTTCATTCAGCCCCTCGTCGCCGAGGAGGCGCTGGCTAGTGCGAGTTGAAGCGCGCGAGGGCGAAATCCGCCTCGCTCTGACCGACCGCCAGGATCTTCCCATCGGGCTGGAGGGCGATCGCCTGGACGCGGTCCTCGCGGCCCTCGAAGTCGTAGCTGGCCACTCCGGCCTGGCCGAACGCCTCGTCGAGAACGCCCTCGGCGGTGTACCGGAAGACGGCGAGGTCGGCATTGTGGGCGACGGCGGTCTGCCCGCCCGCCACGACCTTGCCGTCGGGTTGAACGACCAGGCTCGACACCCGCTCGGAGTAGGTGCCGAGGTCGTTGACCGAGAGGCCCTTGCCGGTCGTCCCAAAGCCTGAGACCAGCGAGCCGTCGGTCCGCAGCTTGGCGAGCAGCAGGTCGCTGCGCTTCTCTCCGTTCACGTATCCACCGGCGAGCAGGCCGCCATCCGGTGCGTTGGCCAGAGCCATGATCCGCTCGTCGAGGCTGCCCCCGTCGACAACGACCATGCCTCCCTCGCCGAAGCCGGGGTCAAGCATCCCGCTCTGGGTGTAGCGGGCCACGGCGAGCTGGTCTGCGCCGAAGAGGACGCCAGGACCGTCTCCGTCGTTGGTGTAACCGCCGAGGACGACCTTCCCGTCGGGTTGGAGGACGAGGGCGTGCACCTGATCGAAGGAGCTCCTACCGAAATCGGTCGACATGAGCCCGCCGATGCCGAACGACAGGTCGTTGCTCCCGTTGGGGAGGTAGCGGGCCACGAGGAAGTCGCTGTTGGGGCCAATGGTCACGACGTCTTCGTGGCTGGATCCACCGGCGACGATCTTCCCGTCGGGCTGGATGGCGATGCCGCGGATCACGTCGGCCGTGAGTGAGCGCATCCCCTGCGTGACGAGGCCACCTTTTCCGAAGCCCGGATCGAGGGAGCCGTTGGGGAGGAACCGGGCCAGGGCGAAGTCCTTGCTGCCAGAGGCGTCGCTCATGCCGGCCACCACGATCTTGCCGTCGGGCTGGAGGGCGAGGGCGTAGGCCCAGTCGTAGGACTTGCCGAAGTCGGTCAGGACGACTCCCTCGTTCCCGAAGGTGGGGTCGAGAGTGTGGTTCGAGGTGTAGCGGGCGAGGGCGAAGTCATAGGTGCCGCCGGCGTTGCTGACGCCTGCCGCGAGGATGCGGCCGTCTGGCTGGAGGGCGGTGGCGTAGGCCCAGTCGTAGCTCCCACCGAGGTTCGTTCGGAGGGCGCCACTACCACTGCCACCGAACGTCACATCGATCGCACCTGGTGTTGCCGAGGCGGGCTGGGCGACCGAGGCGAATACAGCGATCGCTGCAACCATGACGGGACCGAACAGACGCGCGCCGAAGAAGCGCTTCACGTGACCCTCCGTAACGTTCAGGCCCCCTCAGGTGCCAATTGTTACCAGAGGGCCACCTTCATCACCATTTGTCCGGCATGTACCCCGGCCGGGGTGTCCGTCACACCACCCGGCTGCGTCGGCGCCGCAACCGGAGAACCAGCGCCAACGAGGTCAGGAGCCCGGCTGGTAGAGCCAGACGCTTCAGCCCGGCGACCCCGGTCGGCTGTGGTGTGGGGGCGGGTGCAACGGAGGGCGAGCCGGCCCGTTCGAGCCAGTCGCGAGCGGCCGCCTCGTCCTCGAACATCTCGAAGCTGCGGAAGCCGGCGAGGCCGAGCACGGTCGTCGCCATCCCCCGCATGAAGGCATTCGCGCCGAAGAACGCCAGCGCCTCGAGCGGGTACTTCTTCATGGTCCGGAGGACGAAGAAACCCGCCGCCGGCGTGCCCTTGGACATGGCGGACATGTTCATGAGGATCTTGAACCCGTCCTTGCCGGCCACCACCCTGTCGACCTCGTCGCACATGGCGACGGCGATCGGCTTGCGGACGAGGCGGATTTCGGCATCGACGCGGACCAGGCTGCCCTCATCGGTGACCGTATAGCTGTCCATGTGCTGAACGTACTCCTCCTATGGTGCGTACGCTTCAGGCCCCGGACGCGGTGGAGCGGTTTGGGGGATGGGAAGAACGGTGTCAACACCACCTAGTGGCGAATCTGCCGGCCGAGACGGTGCAGCGCGGCGCCAGTGGCCGGTACTGGCCGGGGGAGGCGCGCTGATCCTGGCGGTCTTCGTCGTCGCGGCTCTGGCGGCGAGCCGAGACGGAGACGGCGACGGGGCGAAAAGCGGCGCCGAGGGCAGCAGCTCGACGACAGCCGCGGCGGGGGCCGACGTCACCAGCGCCTCGGGCGGGAAGACGGGCTCCACAACGAGCGACCCGTCCGGCGCAGGCGGCGGTGGCGGCGTTGCCGGCGGCTCCGGCGCCGGGGGCACCGCCACGACCGGGTTCGGCGGCGCCTCGGGCGTCCCGGGAACGATCGCTTTCGCCAGCCGCCGGTTCGGGACGCCCGGCATCTTCATCGTGACCGATGAGGGGTCGGGCGAGAAGCGGCTGACGCAGGCACAGGGCGAGTACTTCACGCCCGTTTGGTCGCCCGACGGGAAGCGCATCGCCTTCGCCAGCCGCCGACTCGACAACACCGACGTCTACGTCGTGAATGCCGACGGCAGGAACGAGAAGCGGCTCACCAGTTTCGCCGGCAATGACTTCGACCCCGCCTGGTCGCCCGATGGGAAGCGCATCGCGTTCACCAGGCAGACCGACACCGCAAAACCCGCCACCGACGTGTACGCGATCGACGCCGGGGGCGGCGGGGAGCGGGCCCTCGCGTCGAGCGGCGACGACGAGTTCGGGCCCGTGTGGTCACCCGACGGCACCCGGATCGCCTACACCCGGGTAACCGGTGCTGCCACGGCGATCTGGGTCACCGGTCCGGATGGAAGTGGCGCCCGGGCGATCATCACCCCGCCGGGCCAGAATCTGAGCCCGACCTGGTCGCCCGACGGCACGCACCTGGCCTTTGTGAGCGACCGGGCCGGGAACGCCGACATCTTCGTGGCCGGTGCCGACGGCCTCGGCGCCAGGGGGGTGACGACCGATCCCGGCGAGGATCTGGCCCCGTCCTGGTCCCCGGACGGTCGCCGCCTTTCCTACATCAGCGCCCGCAACCGCGACCGCGACGGCCACGTCGTCGACGTTGATGGCCGCAACGACCGCGCCG
>JAICGL010000448.1 GCA_025923175.1 Acidimicrobiia bacterium | reverse complement strand
GTGATCTCGTTCCGGAAGGCCTTGCCGATCTGGGCGATGCCGAAGGGCGGCTTCTTGCGGGACGTCGTCTGCACCGACGGGAAGTTCACGAAGATGCCCTGCGCCGTCTCGGGGCGGAGGTAGGCGACGGAGGCGTCGTCCTCCACCGGGCCCACGTAGGTCTTGAACATCAGATTGAACTGGCGGGCCTCGGTGAAGCTCTCCTTGGCGCCGCAGTTGGGACAGGCCCCGGACTCCGGCAGCTGGTCGGCACGGAACCGCTCCTTGCAGTTACGGCAGTCGACGAGCGGGTCGGAGAAGGTGGCGACGTGCCCCGATGCCTCCCACACCTTCGGCGCCATGAGGATGGCGGCGTCGAGACCCACGATGTCGTCGCGGCTCTGGACCATCGACCGCCACCACGCCTCTTTGACGTTGCGCTTGAGGAGCACACCGAGAGGCCCGTAGTCCCAGGTGGACCGGAAGCCCCCGTAGATCTCGCTCGACGGGAACACGAAACCCCGGCGCTTGGCCAGGTTGACGATGGTGTCCATCAAATTAGGAGCGGGGGGCATACCCCGGAATGCTAGCCATCAGCATCGGCGTACTTCGCAGGCGCCGTTCGAGGTGGTGCTCCAGAGCCCGCAGTGCGAGCGACTCCGCCTCGGTCAGAGCCGGGCCCGGGGATTCGGCCAGAACCCCGCGCAGGCCCCCACCGAGAATTCGCCCGACCAGCGCAAGCCCCTCCACCGACACGACCGGCGCTCCCGGCCCGGCGCAGGCCCGGCAGAGCACCCCGCCCTCGGCCACGTCGAAGGTCGCCGCCACGTCGACCACCGTCTCGTCACACCGCACGCACGCATCGAGAACAGGCGACACGCCCTCCAGGGCCAGAAGCTTCCAGAAGAACGCGGCGCTCACTGCCGGCACCGGGTCCTCGGCCAGGGTCCGCAGGGCGGCGGCCAGCATCCGGTACAGCGGGACGTTGGCCTCGGCCTCCTGGGCCACGTGATCGACCGCCTCGAGCATGGCGATGGCCTGCGTGAACGCGGGGTAGCTCTCCCGTAGCTTCCGGTTGGAGTCGATCGTCTCGACCTGGGTGACCACGTCGAGGTTGCGGCCCTCGTACAGCTGGAGGTTCAGATGGGTGGTGGGCTCCAGCCGGGCACCGAAGCGGCTCTTCGGCTTGCGCACGCCCTTCGCGACGGCCCGGACCTTGCCGCGCCCCTCGGTCAGGAACGTGACAATGCGATCTGTCTCTCCGAGCTTGATGCTCCGAAGGACGACACCCCGGTCTCGATACAACCCCGCCACACCAAGAGTGTAACTACGGGAGCGTCATTTATTCGTCGTTGAGGCCCCCGAACCGCCGGTCGCGCGTCTGATAGGTCTTCACGGCCTCGTAGAGATGGTCCCGTTTGAAGTCGGGCCACAGGACGTCGCTGAAGTACAGCTCGGCGTAGGCCAGCTGCCACAGGAGGTAGTTCGACAGGCGGTATTCCCCCGAGGTCCGCACCAGCAGATCGGGGTCGGGGACGTCGGGCAGGTACAGGTGGCGGGCCAGGCTCTTCTCGTCGACCTTGTCGGGGTCGAGCCGGCCCTCGGCCGCTTCTCGAGCGATGGCCCGGGCGGCGTCGGCCAGTTCGGCCCGCCCCCCGTAGTTGAGGGCGATGATGAGGGTCATCTTCCGGTTCTTCCGGGTGAGCTCCTCGCTTTCGTCCATCCGGCGGAGGACCCGGGCCGGGACCCGCCCGCCGCGCCGTCCGCTGAAGCGGATGCGCACCCCCCGCTCGTGGAGCTCCTGGCGGCGCCGCAACAGGATGCTCTCGTTGAAGTTCATGAGGAAGCGGACTTCGTCGATGGGCCGCCGCCAGTTTTCCGTCGAGAAGGCGTAGACCGTGAGGTAGCCGATACCGAGCTCGAGGGCGGCCTCCACCGCCTCGAAGAGGGCGTCTTCCCCGGCCTCGTGGCCCTGGGTCCGTTTGAGGCCGCGCTGGCGGGCCCAGCGGCCGTTCCCGTCCATCACCACCGCCACGTGGCGGGGGATGCGGGAGGCGTCGAGGTCGGACGGGAGCACGGGCCTAGACCGTAGCCCTCGGCTGTCTGCCTCGACCGGGCACTAGGAGACCGTGAGCTTGCCTTCCATCCCCGCTGGTCGATGGCCGGCGACGTCGCAATAGAAGGTGTACGTCCCCGGTTTGGCCTCGAAGGTGCCCGACCCGCTCGCGTTGGGAGCGAGGTCGATCTTCTTGAACGCCGGGTCCTCCTGGATCACGAGGTTGTGCTGGATCAGACCCTTGTTGGTGAGGTTGATCGTCACCGGCCCGGCCTTGGCGGTGATCTCCTTGGGCTTGAAGAAGAGGTCGCCGGCCTCGATGTCGATCGGTGCACCGGCGGCCGCACCACCGCCGCCACCGCCTCCCGCTCCGCTACCCGGCGCGGGAGCGGACGGGTCGACGGTCAGCTTGCCCTCCATGCCGCCCTGCCGGTGCCCGGGGATGTCGCAGTAATAGGTGAACGTCCCGGCCTGGAGCTCGAACTCGCCGATGTCCTTGCTCCCGCCGCTCGGGGTCGAGAGCTTCTTCCCGCCGGCGACACCCTCGAGGACGAGCGTGTGGGCGATGGCCCCCTCGTTGACCATCTCGAGGTTGACCTTCCCCGGGCCGATCTTGAGATCCTTCTCCTTCCAGCCGATGTCGAAAGCGTGGACGGTGAGGTCGGCTTTCACATCCTTCGCCGCCGCCTCGGCCTTCTTATGCTGCTCTTCCTCGTGGATGGCCTCCGCGCCGAAGAACCCGGCCAGGATGACCATGATCCCGGCCACGGACATCAGACTCACGCTGGCCGGGGACTTGTCCTCGCCGCGGGAAGAGAAGTAGGTGAAGCCGAACAGGATGCCGCACGAGAGGATGACGGCCAGCGCGGTGACGGGGTTGGGCCCGCTGCGCTCCTCCAGGGCGATCAGCACCCGGGAGACGTTGAGGACGACCACCACGATGATCGCCAGCGCCGCCACCGGGACGAGCGTCGGGATCAGCACACGGTCCCGAAATTCCTTCATCAGCCAGACCACCTCATCGGATCGCGTGTTGTGCCGTCGATTTCACGTTCGAGGTCTCGCCAGTGGCGGGCCTCGCGGTCGTTCTCTTCCTCCGCCGCGTGCCATTTGAAGAACAGCACGGCGATGATCAGCCACAGCAGCAGCCCGCCCCCGAGTTTCATGAGCAGCCCGGCGACGCGCTGGTCCTCCGCCGCCGACAGGTTCCACAGCCGGGGCACGGTGTCGTAGAACTTGTACATGGGCTTTTCGGCGAAGACCAGGAACGAGGCCGGCACGGTCGGGACGATCGACTGCAGGAAGAGGTAGAGCATTTGGGCCGGCGGCGTCAGGGGCCGCAGCTCCGGTAGCGGTGCGGTCACGGGAGCCCACATCAGCAGCGCCGACACGAACAGCGCGGCGTGAATGGTGAAGTGGAGCAGCTCGGATCCCAGCGTGGCGTCGACGAAGGTCGGCCAGTGCGTCACCACCACGAGCCCGTTGAAGAGCAACAGCGCCGGGAACGGCCGGGCCAGCCAGCGCACCGCCCGGTACAGCGCCGGCGGCCGGAGCAACGCCCTGGCCAGCCACGCCGGAGTACCCAGCAGGAGGAGCGGAGGCGCCACCAGGGTGATCAGCAGGTGCTGCGTCATGTGCACGCTGTAGAGGAACTTCTCCGACAGGTCGTGGACGGGCCAGTCGGAGGCGACCCACACCGTGATCACGCCGGTCACCCAGCAGACCTTCTGGAGGGGCGTAGCGGCCGGCTGCCCGGGAGCCGTGTGCCGGGGCCCGAGATGACGCAGGGCCCAGACGTAGCCGCCGAGGAGGACGGCGATCAGGACCCAGACGTCGGGATG
>JAICGL010000447.1 GCA_025923175.1 Acidimicrobiia bacterium | reverse complement strand
GGGTCGGTTGCGGGCGCTCGGATACCTCGACGACGAGAAGTAGCGACGCCCGGTCAGCCGGCGACACAGGCATCGAGCGCTGCGAGCAGTTCCGCCCGCCAGGCCGCGAGGTCCCGGCCGATGAACACGAGTGCACCGCCGGGACCGGCCGCGCCGGCCAACGCCGGCTCCCACTGGCTCTGCAGCCGCCCGGCGGTCACGTTGACGAGCGCCGGGACGGAGGCGCCGGCGTAGCGCACGACGCCCTTGGCCCGGTAGACGTCCGGCGGCAGCGCCCCCAGGAGGTCGAGGGTTGCCTGCCGTTCCAGCGGCCGGTCGGTGCTCCAGGACACACTCTCGAGGTCCGGAAGCGGGGCGGAGCTGCGCACGTTCCGGCGGTCGGCCGGAAGCCCGGAGCCGAACAGGAGCTGAAGTCCGCCACCGTCGATGGGATTGTGCAGCAACGGCGCGCGCCGGTTGTGCACACGCAGCCGGGCTTCGGCGGCTGCGGCGCCGAGCGTGTCGGGCAGGTCCAGCTTCGACAGGACGACGAAGTCGGCGGCGGCGATCTGGTCACGGCCGATGGGTTCGCTCAGGACGTGGATGAGGTTCACGGTATCGACCACCGTGATCACCGAGCCGAGCGGCCGGCCGAGGGCGGCGAGGCGGTCGGACAGGGTGCCGGGGTCGGCGACACCCGACGTCTCGATGACGATGCGGTCGGGTTTCACGTCGTCGCACAGCTCGTCGAGGGCGATCTCGAAATGGAGGGTGTCCAGCTGGCAGCAGATGCAGCCGGAGCTCAGCTCCACCATGCGCTCGCCGTAGCCCAGGCCGCCGACCACGAGGCCGTCGATGCCGATCTCGCCGAACTCGTTGACGACGACGGCGACGCGCTCCTTGGCGGCTCCGGCCGCCATTGTCAGGGTGACACCCCCTGTCCCCCGGGCGCCCGTGCCCTGTTCGAGAAGCCGGCGCAGGAGTGTGGTCTTCCCGCTCCCGAGGAAGCCGCCGACGATGTCGACCGGGACGGTGATCACAGCAGCACGGGCTCGCCGTCGAGGTCGGCGGTGTCACCGCCGAGATGGGCGAAGACGGAGGCGCCGACGTCCTCCAGCCGGCATCGCTCCGGCAGCTTCGCGCCGCGGGCGAAACACACGGCGTCGCCGAAGGTGTGCATCCCCGTGAGATTGGAACGGCCGAAGACGGCGGCGGAGCCCACGGCGCCCTTGGGGTCGAATCCCGGCCCGGGCAGCACGGTGAGGTCGGGCCCGTCGGCGGCGGCCGGACCGGAGAAGACGTTGTCGCCCAACAGCATCGGGCCGAGCGCCGCGTCACCCGTGTCAGGGTCGCGCAGCGCTGCCAGCCCGGCGGCGAGGTCGGCCAGCACGCCCGCTTCGTCGCTCGGGGCGACCTCTCCCAACGGGTAGCGGCCCTTGCGATGCAGGTAGATGCGGCCGGGGTCCAGGGCGAAGGCCACGGTGCCGGGGCCGATGTCGGCCAGGCTGCGGGGACGGTCGCCGTCGAGGTGGAGGAAGCCCTCCTCGGCCAGCCAGCGGTTGAGGTGCACCTCGGCCCGGATGGGGGTGAAGCCGTGGTCGGACACGACGAACAGGGCGTCGTCGTCGCCGAGCCGGGCGGCGACGTCGGCGAGGTGATCGTCGATCGCCCGGTAGAGGCGGTCGAGGATCTCTTCGACCCAGGGCTCGCCGCGCCGGCCCCAGTGGTAGTGGTGGAACCGGTCGGTCTCGGTGAACACGCCCCAGAAGAGGCTCCAGTCGACCTGTTCCCAGGCCGTCCACCACAAGCGGCGGCGGGCCTCGGTGAGGTCGAGGAGCTCGGCGGCCACCGCGTCGGCGTCGTCCCATGCCAGCTCCGCGTCGACGTCGGTCCGGTAGCCGAGTTCTTCGACCCGGAAGAACCAGCCGGGGGGCGCGACGCTGCGGGTGAGGCGGGGGCTGACGAAGCCGCTCACCAACAGCGAACCGGCCGCCGCCTGGGCAGGGTAGGTGCCGGGGACGTTGAGGACGACGGAGCGGAGCCCGTTGTCGGCCAGGCGATTCCACACCCGGGGGACGCGCAGGTCTGCGTTGTTGGGGAAGCGGAGATCGTAGGTGCCGGGCCGCAGATCGGTGAAGCCGTAGACGCCGTGGCGTCCCGGATTCACGCCCGTCGACAGACCGGCCCAGGCCACGCCAGACACCGGCGGCACCGACGAGTCCATGGCCACGAGGCGCCCGGTGCGCAGGAGTTCGGCGAGGGCGGGCATCGTGCCGGCCGTCAACCGCTCCTGCAGATAGGAGGCCGACACGCCATCAAGCCCGATCACCACCGCGCGCCGGCGGTTACCCGTCGCCATCGTCGCTTACAGGTATCCGAAGGCCTGGAGGCGGACGGACACGGCTGCCTCGTCATCGTCGCTGTAGTCGTCGAGCGGGTCGGCGTAGCCGGCGGCCGCCAGATGGCGGAGCACGGCCCGGGCCGACTCGCCGGCTCGCGCTCCGTCACCGGGCACTACGACGTCGGGGGCGTGCTCCCCCGCCGGCGGATCACCGACGAGCACCTCGACCAGCCTGGGAGATGACTCCCCCGCGGTGGAGGCACGTTCAGCGGCGAAGACGACGCGTCCGTTGCTTCCCGACAGCGACAGTTCGAGGGCGCGAGCGATGCTGGCGGCCACGGAAGCCGGCCGGCCGGAGACCCACACGCAGAAGTCCTGTTTCACCACAACGGTTTCACCTCGGTGCCTGGGTTCTGATCGAGCCCGTAGAGCTCGAGAATGGTCGGGCCGATCTGCATGAGCTCGGTGCCGTACTGCTCGCCCCGCAGCGGGACGCGGGGGCCGGCGGCCACGAAGATGCCGTCCATGGCGTGGTTGGCGTCGTCGGGGCCGGTGTCGTTCTCGAAGGTGTAGAGGCCGAGGCCCATGGTGGCGACGGGACGCCAGCGCAAGTCGCCGAAGTAGGCGATGAGGTCGGGGGCGATGCCGTTCACCACCGGGTAGAGGTCCTCGGGCCGGTGGACCTTGTTGCCCATGGGCTCGCCCCGGTGGTCGACGACGGCCTCGAGGCCGGCGGCGATCTCCCGGCGGACCTCTTCGTAGCGTTCGGGGGGCACGCAGCCGAGCGGCTCCCGCCCGGCGACGTTGAGGAAGACCCGGCCGTAGTAGCCGCCGTCGGCCCAGGCGACGGTGCGCTCCCAGTCGACCTTGGCGCCGGGCATCGGTGTCGGCCCGGTGGGTTCCTCCTCGAGGCGGAGGTAGCCCTGCTGGCGCAGCCACTCGTTGATGCAGAACCCGCCGGCCATGTGCTGGGCGCCGTGGTCGGAGATCACGAACACGTCGACGTCGGGGCCGAGGGCGTCGAGGAGCCGGCCGAGCTCTCCGTCGAGGGTGGCGTAGTAGTCGCCGATGGCCGGGCCGAGCACCGGGTCGGGCCGGTAGTTGCGGTGGTCGGGATGGGCGTAGGCCCAGAAGGCGTGCTGGAGGCGGTCGCCGCCGATTTCCACCAGCATGAAGAACTCCCACGGCCGGGTGGCGACGAGGTGGCGGGCGACGGCGAAGCGGGTGCGGGTCATTCGTTGCACGTGAGCCAGGACACGTTCCTTGTCCTCTGAGCGGAAGTCCTCCACGTCGAGGATGTACTCGCCAACCTCGGCCTCGATCTCCGCCTTCAACTCCACCGGCCACGTGTAGTCGGAGTTGGTGGACGGGGTGAGGAAGCAACCGACCAGGGCGCCGTCGATGGGCTTCGGGGGGTAGGTGCCGGGGACGCCGACGACGATGGACGGCCGGCCGACTTCCGACAGCCGTTCCCACACCCGGGGGGCGGTGACGGCCCGGCTGGTGGAGAAGACGAGGCGGTCGTAGGTGTGGTCCCGCCGGTTGCGGAAGCCGTAGAT
>JAICGL010000446.1 GCA_025923175.1 Acidimicrobiia bacterium | reverse complement strand
GTCCTACACCGGCGCCCAGATCTTCGAGGCCGTGGGCCTCGACCCCGCGACGGTCGAAAGGCACTTCACCGGTACCGCTAGCCGCATCGGCGGCGTGGGCCTCGACGTCCTGGCCCGTGAGGCGCTCGAACGGCACGGCCGCGCCTACCCCGCCAGCAGTGCCGCCGTGCTCCCGCCCGGCGGCGTGTACGCCTGGCGTCGCTCCGGCGAGGTGCACCAGTGGAGCCCCGACGTCGTCGCCCAGTTGCAGCGGGCGGTGCGGCTTCATCCCGGCCACTCCAACGGCGACGACGGCAACGTCGGCACCGTCAACGAAGGCAACGTCTTCAAGGACTTCGGCGACGACGTCAAGGCCGCCTACGCCGAGTTCGCCCGCCTCGCCAACGAGGACAACGGTCGCCGGGCAACCCTGCGGGGATTGCTCAAGTTCCGGGAGGCGCCCGAGCCGATCCCGCTGGCAGAGGTCGAGCCGGCCTCCGAGATCGTCAAGCGGTTCGCCACCGGCGCCATGAGCCTGGGGTCGATCTCCCCCGAATCGCACGAGACGCTGGCGATCGCCATGAACCGCATCGGCGGCAAGTCCAACTCCGGCGAAGGCGGCGAGGACCCCCGCCGGCTCATCCCCGACCCCAACGGCGACCAGCGCCGCTCGGCCATCCGGCAGGTGGCGTCGGCCCGCTTCGGGGTCACAGCGGCCTATCTGGCCAACGCCTCCCGGCTGCAGATCAAGGTTGCACAGGGCGCCAAGCCCGGCGAGGGCGGCCAGCTGCCCGGCCACAAGGTCAGCGACTACATCGCCCAGCTGCGCTACTCGACGCCGGGCGTGGAACTCATCTCGCCGCCGCCCCATCACGACATCTACTCGATCGAGGATCTCAAGCAGCTGATCTACGATCTGCGCTGCTCCAACCCGCAGGCGTCAGTGTCGGTCAAGCTCGTGGCCGAGGTCGGGGTGGGCACGGTGGCCGCCGGGGTGTCGAAGGCCGGCGCCGACCACGTCACCATCGCCGGTCACGAAGGCGGGACCGGGTCGTCGCCGCTCAGCTCGATCCAGTCGGCCGGCCTCCCCTGGGAGCTGGGCCTCGCCGAAACGCAGCAGACTCTCGTCCGCAACAACCTGCGGTCCCGCATCACCGTCGAGGTCGACGGCCAGATGAAGACCGGCCGCGACGTCGTCATCGCCGCGCTGCTGGGCGCCGAGGAGATGGGCTTTTCCACTGCGCCGCTCATCGCCACCGGCTGCATCATGATGCGGGTCTGCCACCTCAACACCTGCCCGGTGGGGATCGCCACGCAGGATCCGGAGCTGCGGCGCCGGTTCGAGGGCACGCCCGAACACGTCGTGAACTACTTCTTCCTGGTGGCCGAAGAGGCCCGGGAGATCATGGCCCGGCTCGGACTGCGCACGTTCAACGAACTGGTCGGCCGTTCCGACCTGCTCGAGTTCGACACGGCCATCAACCACTGGAAGTCGGCCGGGGTGGACCTGTCGGCCATCCTGGAGCCGGCGTCGGCTGACCCGAACCACATCCGGCACAGGGTGGAGGATCCGCCGCGGGTCCTCGACGACGCGCTCGACCACGAGATCATCGCCGCGGCCCGGCCGGCGCTCGACCGGGGCCAGCCCGTCCGTCTGGAGTTCGAGGTCCGGAACCGCAACCGCACCGTCGGCGGGTTGCTCTCGTCGGCCGTCGCCACCGCGTTCGGCGAAGAGGGCCTCTCGCCCGGCACGATTACCGTCGTCTTCAACGGGTCCGGCGGGCAGAGCTTCGGGGCCTGGCTGGCCAAAGGCATCGACTTCACGCTGTGGGGCGATGCCAATGACTACGCCGGGAAGGGCCTCTCCGGCGGAACGCTGGTTGTGCGACCCCCGGAGGGCTCGACGTTCGTCGCCGAGGACAACGTCATCGTCGGCAACACCGTGCTCTACGGGGCCACCTCCGGTCGCGCCTTCTTCCGGGGCCTGGCCGGGGAACGCTTCGCCGTCCGCAACTCTGGCGCCCATGCGGTCGTCGAGGGAGTCGGCGACCACGGCTGCGAGTACATGACCGGGGGGCGCGTCGTCGTCCTCGGCGAAACGGGCCGCAACTTCGGCGCCGGGATGAGCGGCGGAATCGCCTACGTCCTGGACGAGGAGGGCGTCTTCGCGCAGCGATGCAACACCGATCTCGTCGAACTCGAGCAGCTCGACGAAGCCGACGTGGCGTTCGTACGGGCCCTGGTGGCGGAGCACGGCGACCGCACCGGCTCGGCAGTGGCGCAGCGGCTGCTCGACCGCTGGGATGAGCACCTGCCCACCTTCGTCAAGGTGATGCCGCGTGACTACAAGAAGGCGCTCGAAGGCTTGCGGCAGGCCGAAACATTCTCCGCTGGGACTGCGGTCTGATGCCTGACCCTCAGGGATTCCTGCGGATCGGCCGCGCCGTCCACGGCGACCCGCACCGCGACCCCGCCGAGCGGGTGCACGACTATCACGAGGTCTTCACACTGCTGCCAGAGCCAGTGGTGCAGCAGCAGGCGCAGCGCTGCATGGCCTGCGGCGTTCCCTTCTGCCACAACGGCTGCCCCCTCGGGAACCTCATTCCGGAGTGGAACGACCTCGTCTACCAGGGCCGCTGGCGTGAGGCTTACGAACGGCTCGACTACACCAACAACTTCCCCGAGTTCACCGGCTACACCTGCCCCGCGCCCTGCGAGTCGGCCTGCGTGCTGGAGATCAACGACGACCCGGTGATGATCAAGCAGATCGAGCTGGCCATCATCGAGCGGGCCTTCGAGGAGGGCTGGGTCGAGCCCCGGGCGGTCGTCAACATGACCGGCCGCTCCGTGGCGGTGATCGGGTCCGGCCCGGCGGGCATGGCGGCCGCCGCTCAGCTCAACCTCGCCGGCCACAAGGTGGTCATCTTCGAGCGTGACGAGCAACCCGGCGGCCTGCTCCGCTTCGGCATCCCCGACTTCAAACTGGAGAAGAAGTTCGTCGACCGGCGGGTGCGGGTGCTCGAGGCCGAGGGGATCGAGTTCCGCTGCAACGTCGACGTCGGTGTCGACATCACCTACGACGAGCTGCGAGCGGAGTACGACGCTGTGGTCCTGGCCGTGGGCTCTCGGCTGCACCGGGAGCTCGACGTTCCTGGCGGGAAGCTCGAGGGCGTCCACCTCGCCATGGACTACCTCTATGACCGCAACCGGGTCGTCGCCTTCAAGGAAGGCAAGCGCGATCGTTTCGAGGGTCAGATCACCGCTGCGGGGAAGGACGTCGTGGTCATCGGGGGCGGCGACACCGCCGCCGACTGCATCGCCAACGCCCACCGGGAACCCGCCCGCTCGGTCACCCAGCTCGACCGCTACCCGCCGCCGGCCGGCACCAGGGCGCGGGAGATCGCCGGTTGGCCGGAGGCGCCGAAGCGGCTCCCGTCGACCTACGCCCTCGACGAGGGCGGTGAGCGCCGCTTCGACGTCATCACCCTCGGCTTGACCGGCGACGAGGAAGGCCGCGTGACCGGGGTCGAGGTCGCCCGCTCGAGCGGCCCGCCGGAGTTCGGCACCGTCCCGGGGACCGAGGAGGTTCTCCCGGCCGACCTGGTACTGGTGGCCATTGGCTTCGCCCGTCCCGAGCGCGACGCCCTCCTCGAGCAGATCGACGCCGCCGAGGACCGGGCCGGCAATCTGCTCGCGCCTACCTACGAAACGTCGGTGCCCGGCGTGTTCGCCTGCGGTGACGCCCGCCGCGGCCAGTCACTCGTCGTGTGGGCGATCAACGAAGCGCGCGAGTGCGCCGCTGCCGTCCATCAGTACCTGGCTGCGCTCGGCTGACGCTGAGCCCCGGCTGACCTTCTCAGGAAACGTTCAGCGAAGCGGGGTTGTGCGCATCGCTGTGGTACT
>JAICGL010000445.1 GCA_025923175.1 Acidimicrobiia bacterium | reverse complement strand
GTAATCGGCGGCCAGGGCGGCCTTGATGGTGCCGATGATCCGTTCGCCTTCGTTGAAGGCGGGAATGATGACCGACACCGACGGGCGGTACCCGACATCGGGCTTGGACCGGTAGAAGAGGGCGCCGACGAATCGCCCGAGGACGTAGAGCACGACGGTGATCGAGTAGCCGGCGAAGACCGGGTCCCGGGTCAGGCTGACGAAGGTCATGTCTTTCGTCAGCCAGATGAACCCGAGGATGGCCACGGCGTACACGGCGATGACGAGTTGCAGGATGACCCGCAGGGCGCGGCCGACGAGACCCAGCGGGCGGTCATCGACGTGACGCGCCCGCTTTCTCCGTTCGATGTGCATCAGAGGAGGACGACGTTTCCGGCGCGGCGGATGCGGGTGACACCCACGGTGTCGAACACGAGCGGGGCGGCCTCGACGACGGCGTCGTAGTCGATGCCGGGGTGGCCGGCGAGGATCACGACGCAGTCCGCAGCGGCGAGGAGCTCGGTGGTGAGCGGTACCGACTGCAACCGCGGGAGCCCCTCGCTGGCGGTGCCGGGGGCAACCTTGACGAAATCGCTCTGGCGCCGTCCGCTGACTGCGACCGAAGGCACGAACGGGTCGTGGTACACGCAGTCGGCCCCGGCGGCGACGAGTCGCTGCAGGACATTGAGCGCCGGAGATTCCCGGACGTCGTTGACACCGGCCTTGTACGTGAGGCCCAGGACGACGAGGCGGGATCCCCGCACGGCCTGCCCGACCTCGTTGAGGACGTCGCCGATCCGGCCGACGACGTGCTCGGGCATCCGGTTGTTGACGGCGCGGGCGTGCTCGACGAAACCGATCCCGAAGCCCAGTGACTGCTCGACCTTCCACGACAGGTAGCTGGGGTCGATGGCGATGCAGTGCCCGCCCACGCCGGGGCCGGGCCAGAACGGCATGTAGCCGAACGGCTTGGTGGCCGCTGCCTCGAGCGCCTCCCAGATGTCGACGCCGATTGATGGCGCGATCATCGCCAGTTCGTTGACGAGGGCGATGTTGACCTGCCGGAAGGTGTTTTCGATCAGCTTCGCCATCTCCGCTTCGCGGGGTGACGAGGTCCGGACGACGTCTTCGACCAGCGCACCGTAGAACAGCGCCGCGAGTTCCGTGTCCACCGGGGTGACCCCGGCGACGATCTTGGGTGTATCCCGGAGGCGACGCCCGTCTCCGGGGTTGATGCGCTCGGGCGAATAGGCCAGGGCGAAGTCGTGCCCGGCCACGAGCCCGGTCGCCTCGAGGAGCGGCCGCACGATCTCCTCGGTGGTCCCCGGATACGTGGTGGATTCGAGGACGATGAGCTGACCGGGGCGGAGCACCGCGGCGATGTCCTCCAGGGCCGAGCGCACCAGCGACAGATCCGGGGTCCCGTCCCGGAGCGGTGTTGGGACGGCGACGAGAATGACGTCGGCGGCGATGAGCACACGCGGGTCGGTGCTGAACTGGGCTCGTCTCTCCCACATGAGGTCGTCGCCAGCCCAGCCGAGTTCCGCTTCGGTGACGCCGGAGATGTGCGAGTGCCCCCTGCGGAGGCCCTTCACCTTCTCCGGGTCGGAGTCGACGCCGATGAGCCCGAAGCCCTCGGCCCAGGCCGCCACCAGGAGCGGCACGCCGACGTAGCCCAAGCCGACAACGCCCACAATGGCGCTCCGCTCCCGAATGCGCTCGGCAAGCCCGTCCAGGCCCGACAAACCCGAACCTGACAGTTCGACTTCGGCGGGACAGGCCAGGTTCCAAATTGCGGCCAACTCTGGTCCTCCTATGATCGGCACCCCCAGTTCCCGGAGACGGGTATCGGGCCGAGGCGGGTCGGCTGAACGTTTCTGACCCTGCCTTAACCTGCAATGCCCGGAGGTCACCGCAACAGCGGCTATGGGTATCCCTCGCGGTTTTCGGCGCCAGGTGCGCCGCTTGACCCGCGTTTTCACGGGCATCGATGACGTCCTCAATCCGGACACTCGCCGGTTGGCGTCACACGATGGCCGAGAAAGGACAGAGATTCCTAGAAGGCGTCGGATCGCGTGGCGGTCTGGTCGCTATTCCGCGAAGTCGTCGTGTGATGCACCAATGAGAGGTTGTCCGCCGCTGGGGGAACCTCCGTTGATGCCCCCTCCGAGGTCCTCGAAGATGGCCCCAACCGGCGAGGCCGGTCCTCGACGCAAGAGGGGGAAACCGATGGAATTCACACGCCTGGTCGGCACCCGCCGGAGCATCCGCTGGTTCAAGTCGTGGGAGCCGGTTGCCCGCGAGTCGATCCAGCGCATCCTCGAGCACACCCGGTGGACGACCTGCCCCGGCAACCTCCAGCCGTGGAGGGCCATCGTCGTCTACCGCGACGAGCTGTCCGAAGAGGACCGCGACCTGCTCCTCAAGGCCGACAACTGGCAGGGGGCGCACGTCCAGGCGCCGGTGTGGATCTACTGGTACGCCGACATCGAGGCGGCCCGCCCCGAAGCCTTCGTCCGCAATACCCACGACCTCCTCGACGTCGGCGCCATCCCCGCCGCCTACGGCTGGGCGCGCGACACCATCAAGGCCGCCATCCAGGAGGGTGTCGAGACCCCGGAGGGCATGGCGTCCATCCAGGAGATCCTGCACAACATGCCGCCCGAAGTGTCGGCGATGATGGCCTACTCCGAGACGGTCGGCGCTTGCGCTGTCTCCACCCTGGCCGCTTTCAACGAGGGGCTCGGCACGTGTCTGCACACGATCGCCCGGCCCAGCTTCCAGGACAAGGTGAAGCAGGTCCTCGGCGTGCCGGAGCGGTTCATCCCGGTGTGGAACCAGCTGGTGGGCGTGCCCGCCGAGAGCATGGCCGCCGGCGGTCAGCGGCCCCGCCAGCCCTTCGAGGAGACCTTCTTCTGGGGCAGGTACGGCCAGCCCATGGAGCGCGACGACAAGGTCGTCGAGCAGCTCACCATCGATGGCCTGCTCCAGGCCCCGGCGCCCCTGCCCCAGCGGTGGGAGGAGCTCCGCTTCTTGACCCGCATGTACGGCTACCCGGAAGACTGAGGACTGATGGAGCTCACCGCCTACGAGACGGTGGCCCGCTGGGCGGCGTCGTTCTCCAACACCGGCCAGATATCGATAGGGCAGGGGCCGGCCGATGACCGGGCCCGGAAGCTGGCACTGCTGGAGCAGTTCTGCGCCTCCGCCGGCGTCGACCCCGACACCATGGTGGCCAAGGCCCGCGCCGACCGCGACGCTAAGAACGGCTACCTGCGGGAACTGGTGGCATGGGCCAAGGCCCTGCCCGGCACCGATCGGCAGCGGCACGACGCCGAAAACACCATTCGGGGCTTCTTCATGAAGAACGGGTTCCGCGTGATGACGAAGCCCTACTCGGACGTGTATCGCCGGACCGCACCGTGAACGTCGGTGAGCTGCTGACCAATACAGCCCGCAGCTACCCCGACCGGGTCGGGTTCATCTGGGACGGGCACCAGCGCAGCTACGGGGAGTCGAACTGGCGGGCCGACGCCATGGCCCACGCTTTGGCCGATCTCGGGGTCGGCCGGGGCGACCGGGTCGCCCTGTCGATGGCCAACTGCCCGGAGATCATGGAGGCGATGTTCGCCACGTGGAAACTCGGGGCAGCCGTCGTTCCCCTCAACGCCCGGTTCACGGCCGACGAGATCGACTACCACGTCAACGACCCCCGGGCGAAGGCGATCATCGTCGGTCCGGAGAACGCCGAACTCGTCCTGTCGATGCGTGACCGGCTGCCGACCGTCGAGCACGTCATCGAAGCGGGCGCCAAGGCGCTGGGCGGCGTGGCGCTCGAGGATCTCATCGACGCCCACTCCGGGAAGCCGTTCTCGGCCGTCGACGTCGAACCCGACCAGCTGGCCTGGCTG
>JAICGL010000444.1 GCA_025923175.1 Acidimicrobiia bacterium | reverse complement strand
TGGGAGAGCTCCCGGAAGCGGCCGGCGAGGTCGGGCGGCATCTCGTCGAGCCGCTGATGCCGGGCCTGGGCCTCGTCATGGGGGACGTCGCCCCGGTCGAGAGCCTGACGCTCGAGGTCCATCACCTCGTCGAGACGGCGGGCGATGTCCTCCCCCAGGCCCGACAGCTCGTGGCGCTCGAGCTCCTCCCGGCGGCGGCGGGCGATGCGCTCCAGCAGCTGGCGCAGCCCTTCGAGCTGGCGCCCGTCCGGCGTCCGCATCCCGCTCTGCAGTGCCCTGCGGAGGGCGGCGTTCAGGTCACCGTGGTACAGCAGGTCGTCGGCGATCTCCCCGAGGACACCCTCGGCGTCGAGTTCGAACCCGGCCTGGGTGCCGTCCCACCGGCTGTAGCGGAAACGCCGCGCCATGTCCCGGAGGGTAACGGCACCCAAGGGATTATGAGCCCCAGCAGGGGTGACGCTGGGACAACGGCCGTCAGAGGGTCGTAACATGAGCGCCGGTCGAGGAAGAGGGGAGATTCCAATGCGCAAGCTCCTGGGCCTGATCTCAATTTTTGCTCTTGTCGGGGTGGCTGCGGGCGCCAACGGCGCCGGGGCGACACCCCCGAGCGGACCGCCACCCGACGTCAAGGAATACGGGCGTGCTCAGCAGGTTGAGGGCGGCAAGGTCATCGCGTCCTCCGGTTACGACGTCCAGCACACGACCTACACGCTGGCGCCCGGCGGCGATACCGGCTGGCGGAACGGTCCGGGCTCCACGACGCTGGCTCTCATCAAGGGGGCTTTGAAGATCGAGCAAGCCTCAGGCTGCGCCACCCGTGCCCTGACGGCCGGAAGTGCAGTCGTGTTGCCGGCGGGCAAGTTCCGCCTGCAGAACACCGATAAGGAACCGGCAGAGATTCTGGCCAACTTCACCAACCTCCCGAGTGGTGGTGGGGCACCCATGGATGGCGAGGCGGGATCGGCGCCTGACTGCGCCGGGTTCGCCGCCGCAGCGGTGGCCAACGGGCTCTCGGCCGACAAGACGTTCCGGGGTGACCCGACGGCCTACTACAACCAGGTTCACGCCGGGCACCACGGCAGTGACGGCTACGCGTCCAGTGAGATACCGGTCGAGGTCGACAAGGACGCCGTCATGATGACGTTCGTCCTCCAGCCCGGCTTCAGCACCGGCTGGTTCGCGCACACCCCGCACGTGGCGATCATCACCAAGGGGTCATGGGCCTTCTTCGAAGCTCGCGACGGGAAATGCGAGAAGGTCGAGGAGTACCGCGCCGGCGACGCCTGGGTTCACCCGGTGCACCGCCACATGGGTGCCGTCCAAGGCAACGAACCGGTGGAGATCACAGTGTTCGGGTTCAACATGAACCACGGCGATCCCAAGCCGGTACTAGGCAGCCAGCCCGACCATCTGGACTTCTTCCACGCGCCGCCCTCGGAGTGCCCGACGCAGCTTCGCTAAGCGACTTGCTCAGGACCGGGCGCGGTAGGTGGCCCGTCCGGCCTGGGCGTCCTTGTTGAGGCGCTTGGAGAGGTGCAGGCCCTCGAGGACGAACTCGACGGCTGAGGCGATTTCGGCGGGGGCCTCGCCGACGTCGAGGTCGCCGAGCGTCTCCTTGATGCCGGGCAGGTCGGCGAAACCGGCGTAGGCCGACGAAGGGACGTCGTCGCCGGTGTCGACCGCCAGGCCGCCGTCGAAGGCGGCCACGAGGTCGCGGAACCGTTCCGGGCGGCACCAGGCCCGCCAGGTCTCGAGCACGGCGCCCTTCATCAGGCGGTCGACGATCTCGCCCTCCCGGCCCTCTTCCAGCGACTCGATCTCCACCTTCCCGGCGGTGGACGGCATGAGGGCCGGCAGGTCGCTGACCCGGGGCACAGCTTCGGGCTCACCGAGGCGCAGCGCCCGCCGCAGCGCGTTCGCCACCAGCGTCTCGTGGTTGGCGATGGAGAGCCGCACGGAAACACCGGAGCGCTGGTTCACCTGCGTCGAGCGGCGGGCCTGGTGGGTGATGGCCGCCACGACCTCGGACATGTAGGTCGGAACGGTGATCCGCACGCCAGGAACCGATAGGGGCTGTGCTTCCTGGGCCACCACCGCCATCTCGGTGTCGAGGCCGGTCGGGTAGTGGGTTCGGATCTGGGCACCGAACCGGTCCTTGAGAGGCGTGATGATCCGGCCCCGGTTCGTGTAGTCCTCCGGGTTGGCCGACGCCACCAGCATCACGTCGAGCGGTAGGCGGACCTTGTAGCCACGGATCTGGACGTCGCGCTCCTCCAGCACGTTGAGCAACCCGACCTGGATCCGCTCGGCGAGGTCGGGCAGTTCGTTGATGGCGAAGATCCCCCGGTTGGTGCGAGGGACGAGGCCGTAGTGGATGGTGAGCTCGTCGGCCAGGTAGCGGCCCTCGGCGACCCGGATGGGGTCGACCTCGCCGATGAGATCGGCGATGGCCGTGTCGGGGGTGGCCAGCTTCTCGCCGAAGCGGCGCGAGCGGTGCACCCACTCGATCGGCGTGTCGTCGCCCCGTTCGGCCACCAGGTCGCGGGCCGGCTTGGACACCGGGTCGTAGGGGTCGTCGTTGATCTCGCTGCCGGCGATGATCGGCGACCACTCGTCGAGCAGTTCGACCAGCGAGCGGATGATGCGGGTCTTGGCCTGCCCCCGCTCACCCAGCAGGATCACGTCGTGACCGGCCAGCAGGGCGTTCTCCAGCTGCGGGAGGACCGTGTCCTCGTAACCGATGAGGCCGCTCACGATCGGCTCGCCGGCCGCCATGCGGGCCATGGCGTTGGCCCGGACCTCGCCCTTCACCGGCCGCGACTCCCAGCCGCTCTGCCGCAGTTCTCCGATTGTCTGTGGGTGGTCCGGCATTCTCGCACCTCATCCTCACCGATCGCCGCCAAATCCACCCCTTTGCGACCGGGCTCGGATTCGGCGCTCGGGCGGAGGGTAACAGCGGGCGCTACCGTGCCGATCCATGGAACGTTCAGCTCTCCAAGCGCTGCAGGCACCCCTCAAGGAGCAGTACAAGGACAAGCCGGATGCGGCCGTCTGGACCTTGAAGGCCGACGGGACGCTCGGCGAGGAGGAGGTGAGCTGCTCGGTCGAGACCGGCCGGGCCCTGGTCGAGGCCGGGCTGCACGAGGCCACCGGCGGTACCGGGATGCTGGCCTGCTCCGGCGACATGCTCCTGCAGGCCCTCGTGGCCTGCGCCGGCGTGACGCTGCGGGCGGTCGCCACTTCCCTCGACATCCCCGTCCGGGGTGGCACCGTCCACGCCGAAGGCGACCTCGACTTCCGCGGCACCCTCGGCGTGAGCAAGGAGGCCCGGGTCGGCTTCACGGCCGTCCGGCTGCGCTTCGACCTCGACACCGACGCCACGGAAGAGCAGCTGGCCACCCTGCTGAAGCTCACCGAACGCTTCTGCGTCGTCTACCAGAACCTCGCCAACTCACCGGCGCTCACCGCCACCATCAACTAGAGGAGCTGGGCCACCAGCAGCTCGTTCACCTCCCCGGCCCTCTCCATCTGCACCATGTGCCCGGCCTTCTCCAGCACTACAACGGCAGCCCCGTCGGGGACGGCGTCGGCGTGGGCGACGGGGATCACGCGGTCGTCGCTCCCCCACACGACGGTGATCGGCAACGCCGCCGGGTCGAGGCGCACGCCCGGCTGCGCCGCCTGACGGCCGTCGGGGAACACCCCGGCCGCCAGCGCGGCCAGCAGATCACCGACACCGTCGAGGCGCTTGTATCGCAGGACCCCGTCGATCAGGGAACGGGTGACCAGTGACTCGTCGGCGAAGAGCTGGGCGAGCACCGCTTTCAGGTCCTTCTTGCCCGCCGCGCCGACGAACCCGTCGATGTACTCCATGTTGATCTCGGGGCCGAACCCGGC
>JAICGL010000443.1 GCA_025923175.1 Acidimicrobiia bacterium | reverse complement strand
TGCTGGCGGAAGGGAAGGGTGTCGCCGTCCTGGAGTTCTTCTTTCCCGAGGCGCTCGAACTCGACAAGTCCCTGCTCGAGCTGGCCGGCCACATCGGAAGCCAGCTCGCCCGGGTGGCCGAGCGGCGGCGGGCGGAGGAGACGCGCCAGGCCAGCGAGGAGCGGATCCGGGCGGTGATCGACACCGCCGGCGATGCCTTCGTCGGGATGGACGCCGCCGGCCTGGTGACGGAGTGGAACCGCGAGGCGGAAGCGATCTTCGGCTGGGCGCGCCACGAAGCGGTGGGCCGGCCCATGGCCGACCTGGTCGTCCCCGAAGACCTCCGCACGGCCCAGCGGGCGGGCCTCCAGCGCTTCTTGGACAGCGGGGAGGCCGCGATCCTCGACCGGCGCCTGGAGCTGCGGGCGCTGCACCGGGAGGGCCGAGAGTTCCCTGTCGAGGTCACCGTGTGGGCCACTCGGATCGGCTCCACCTACGGGTTCAACGCCTTCGTCCGCGACATCTCGGAACGGAAACGGCTGGAGGCCGAGCTGATCCGCCAGGCGCTCCACGATCCCCTCACCAATCTGCCAAACCGAAGCCTCCTGCTCGACCGACTTGCCCACGCGCTGGCCCGGGCGCAGCGGAACGGCGCCCCAGTGACCGTCCTCTTCCTCGATCTTGACCGCTTCAAGACTGTCAACGACAGCCTCGGGCACACCGCCGGCGACCGGCTGCTGGCCGCCGTGGGCAGGCGCCTGGCCGACTCCGTCCGGCCCTCTGACACGGTCGCCCGCCTCGGAGGCGACGAGTTCGCCGTGCTCCTCGAAGACACCCCGACTGGGGCCGCGCTCGACGTCGCCCGGCGTCTGGAGGAGGCGCTGGAATCACCGTTCTCGATTGATGGTCACCAGGTCTTCGCCCGGGCCAGCATCGGCGTCGCCACGGGGGAGGGCGGGAAGCAGACCGCCGACGAGCTGCTGCGCAACGCCGACCTGGCCATGTACATGGCCAAGGGGCGGGAAACCACACGCCACGCGTCGTTCGAACCCGGCATGCACACTGCCGTGCTCGAGCGGCTCGAGATGGAAGCGGACCTCCGGCGAGCGCTGCAGGCGGGCGAGTTCTTCCTCCACTACCAGCCGGTGGTCCGCCTCGCCGACGCCTCAGTGGTCGGCATGGAGGCGCTCATCCGCTGGAAGCGGGGGGGCGACGTCGTGTCCCCGGCAGTGTTCATCCCCGTGGCGGAAGAGACCGGGCTGATCGTCGCGATCGGGCAGTGGGTCGTCTCCGAGGCATGCCGGCAGGCCGCCGCCTGGCAGCGCGAGCACGCTCTCCAGCCGCCGCTGCGTCTCAGCGTGAACCTCTCGGCTCGCCAACTTCAGGACCCCGGGCTCGTGCCCGACGTCGAGCAGGTTCTGAACGCCTGCGGCCTCGATCCCAACTGTCTGGTCATCGAGATCACCGAGAGCCTCCTCATGTCCGACCCCGACGTCGCCGTCCAGAGGCTGCGGCACCTGAAGGACCTAGGCGTCCGGCTGGCCATCGACGACTTCGGGACGGGCTACTCGTCGCTCAGCTACCTGCGCCGGTTCCCCGTCGACGTGCTGAAGATCGACCGGTCCTTCGTCGCCGCCCTCGGGGCCGGACCCGAAGACGCCGCCCTCGCCCACGCCATCGTGAAGCTCGGCCACACCCTCAAGCTCAACATCGTGGCCGAGGGCATCGAGACGCCGGAGCAGCTGAGCGAACTGCGGTCGCTCGGCTGCGAGTACGGGCAGGGCTATCTCTTCGCCGCGCCTCTTGGCGTCGACGCGGTGGCCGCCCTCCTCGCCGATCGAAGGACAATGCGCTGAAGCCGGTCGCATCTAAGCTGCTCGGCGCGCCGGTTGCGGCGACCCCTGTGACCAATCCGTGACCAAAGGACGTACATGGCTGACGTTTCCGCGGGTCAGAAGAGCCGCAAGCCGATCATGGCCGGGAACTGGAAGATGCACCACACGCACCTCGATGCGATCCAGGTCGTGCAGAAGCTCAGCTACCGGCTCTCCAGTGAGGACTACGAGCGCTGCGAGGTCGTCGTCTGCCCCACGTTCACGTCGCTGCGGGCGGTGCAGACGGTGATCGAGGCCGACAACCTGCCGATCGGGCTCGGCGCCCAGAACGTTTTCTGGGAGGAGAAGGGGGCCTACACCGGCGAGGTGTCGCCGTCGATGCTGGCCAAACTGGCCGTCTCCTACGTGATCGTCGGGCACTCCGAGCGGCGGGAGATCTTCGGGGAGACCGACGAGATGGTCAACAAGAAGGTCAAGGCCGTCATCAAGGCCGGCATGACCCCGATCATGTGCTGCGGCGAGACGCTGGAGGAACGAGAAGCGGGGGAGACGGCGGCCAAGGTGTCCCGCCAGGTCCAGGCCGGCCTCGACGGCGTCGACCCCAACGAGGTCGCTGCCATGGTCATCGCCTACGAGCCGATCTGGGCCATCGGGACGGGCCGCAACGCCACCCCGGAGGACGCCAACGAGACCATCGGCACCATCCGGTCGATGGTTGCCGGCCTGGCCGGCGAGCCGGCCGGCGCTGCCATTCGTATCCAGTACGGCGGCAGCGTGAAGCCGAGCAACGTCGCCGCGATCATGGCCCAGCCCGAGATCGACGGCGCCCTGGTCGGCGGAGCGTCGCTGGAAGCGGACGATTTCGCCCAGATCGTGCGCTGGGCATAAGCGACCCCGCTGGTACGCTCAGGAGCGACTGACGTCTTCCGGGGGACACCCCCGGACCCCCGGGCAGACCCCCGAAGGAGCAGTCCCCCCGTGTTGAACATCATCCTCATCGTCCTCCACCTCATTGCATCGGCCCTGCTGCTGCTGTTCGTCCTCCTGCACGCCGGGCGGGGTGGGGGTCTGTCCGACATGTTCGGTGGTGCCGCCGGCGGCGGGTCGATGGCCGGTTCGACGGTGGTGGAGAAGAACCTCGACCGCATCACCGTGGCCACGGCGATCATCTTCACCTTCACGACCATCCTGCTGGCCCTCCGGCTCGAGACCACCTGACGCGCCTCTAGCTCGAGCTCGGGCCGATGACTGACACTGAGCCTCCGAAACCCCCGGGCGAGGCTCCCGAAGAGCGCTGGAAATCCGTCCAGCCGCTGCCCAACTGGCGGCGGAAGGAAACCAGGCAGGGCCTCCTGCACCGCCATCCCGCCCTCGGGATCGGCATCGTCGTCCTTCTCGCCGCCGGCGCGGCCCTGGCCGTGTTCGGAGCGGTGCGGTCGGGCCGCAAGACGTCGGCCGCCGGCGCGGTCGGCGGCGTGCTGCAGGTGGCGGTGGTAGGCCTCCCGAGCCTCGACCCGGCCGACGCCCGCGACCCCCGGGCGGTCATGGTCGTCGACCAGCTCTTCGACACCCTGGTCCGCAACACCGGCCAGCTGCAGCCCCTCCCCGGCCTGGCCCGCTCCTATGACGCCGACCCCGACCAGCAGCGCTTCACCTTCCACCTCGCCCCCGGCCTGCGCTTCGACGACAACAGCCCGATCACGGCCGCCGACGTGAAGTTCACCCTGGAGCGCATCGCCCGCAAGGGTTCCGGCTCCCCGCTCGTCACCCAGCTCGAAGCGGTCAGTGGCTTCGCGGCCTGGAACACGGCCGGCACCGCGCCCGGCCTCGCCGGGATCGAGACACCCGACCCGGCCACGGTGGTGGTGCGGCTCGACCGTCCCTTCTCCAGCTTCCCGTCCGTGCTCGGCCACCCGGGCTTCGGGATCGTGTCGAAGGCGGCCGCAGAGCGGCTGGGCGACGCCTTCAAGCAGACGCCGGTCGGATCGGGTCCGTTCCGCCGGGTCGACTCCGACCAGGGCCGGATCAGCCTCCGCCGGGCGGCCGGGCGTCAACCGTCGGCCCGGGTCGACGGCATCGACTTCGTC
>JAICGL010000442.1 GCA_025923175.1 Acidimicrobiia bacterium | reverse complement strand
GAAGACGGGATGGCCGAGGACGACTGGGAGGGCTGGCGGGAGCTCACCGCCCAGCTCGGCGGCCGTGTCCAGCTCGTGGGCGACGACCTGTTCGTCACCAACCCGCAGCGGCTCCAGCGAGGGATCGACGAAGGCATCGCCAACTCGATTCTGATCAAGCTCAACCAGATCGGCACCGTGACCGAGACGCTCGACACCATGAGCCTGGCCGCTCGCGCCGCCTACACGTGCGTCGTGTCACACCGCAGCGGCGAGACGGAAGACAGCTTCATCGCCTCCCTGGCCGTCGGCACCGGCGCCGGCCAGATCAAGACCGGCGCCCCCGCCCGCTCCGACCGGGTGGCGAAGTACAACGAGCTGCTCCGCATCGAGGAGGACCTCGGCGAGACGGCCGTCTACCCGCGCTACCCCCGCTCGGCAGGAGGGAAAGCTTGAGCTCGAAGGCGCGCATCGTCGTCGCCTCGGTCATCTTCATCGGCATCCTCTTCGGCGCCGTCTACCCGACGAGGACCTATATGTCCCAGCAGCGTGAGCTGAAGGCGGCCCACCACAAGCTCGAGCTGTTCCGGGAGCAGAACGGCCGCCTCGAGGCCGAGGCCAAGCGCCTCGAAAGCGACGAAGAGATCGAGCGGATCGCCCGGGCCCGCTTCAACCTGGTGAAGCCGGGGGAGGAGGCCTACGCCATCGTCCCCGTCCCGGCGAAGCCGGACGCTCCCGGAGCCGCCGCCGTGGCGCCGCCCCCGGCCCCGAAGCGCACCGCCGGCCCCACTGTCGTCCTCGACTGGATGGTGAGCGCCCTCCAGCGTGTCTTCTAGGCGCGTGGCGGGCACTAGTGCCATCTTTGTTAAAGGGGTCGGGCGGGTAATGCCGAAATCACGTACGTGACCTCCGCTGCCCGGGAGCCGGATCCGCCCCCTTCGGGTGGGGCGCGGCTGCGCCCGGCGACGCTGCGGAGCGTGCCCACCGTGCGGCTCTCGAAGCACCGGATCCAGCTCTCCGACGGGCATTCGGTCCAGGCGCTGGTGGCCGGACGGGGCGTGCCGCTGGTGGTGACGCACGGCTTCGCCTGCGAGGGGCTGCTCTATGCCCAGTCGCTCAGCCGGCTCGTGGCGATGGGGTTCAAGGTGGTGGCGCTCGACACGGCTGGACACGGCGGCACCGCCGTCCTTCCCCACGGTGGCCTGGAGCTGGCCGCCTACAGCCGTCTCCTGGGCCGGGCGGTGGAAGAACTCGGCATTCGCCGGGCGGTATACGCCGGCCACTCGATGGGCGGGCGGCTGATCACCGAGCTCGCCGCGTCGGACCCCGACCGGGTCGTCGCCCTGCTGCTGATCGACGCCATCGTGGGCGACGCCTGGGACCAGATCGTGGCCACCTGCCGGTGGTGGCCCCCGCTCCTCGGCTTCTTCAGCACCGCCGCGGTGGTCGACAGCCTCACGACGATCTCCCTCGACGACCCGGGTCAGACCGCCAAGCTGGCCCGCCTCTGGGCCAGGACGGCCTGGGGTGACGTGACGAGGCCGTGGCAGCTGCTCATGCCCTTCCTGTCGGTGCTGCGCTCGCCGGACAGTGGCGAGATGCTCGACCGGCTCGGCGAGGCGGGGGTGCCGGTGTTCGTACTCCACGGTGACCGCGACTACGTCGTGCCGATCGCCGCCGCCCGCGACGCCGCCCGCCGCTCCGGCGGCGACCTGGTCGTGATCAAGGGCGGCACGCACTCGTGGTTGCTCAAGTGCCCCGAGTCGTTCCCGGCCATTGTGAGCCAGTTGCTCCAGGGCCGGCTCGGTGAGGCATACGAGGCGGCGCTGATCAATGCCGGGCTGGACCCGGCGGCGGTCACCACCGCCGACATCGAAGAGGCGTTCTATGCCCCTGACGCCCGCGTGCGTGCCCTGACGCCGGAGCTCGTCTTCGCGACGTCCGACCGCCGCGGCGAGCGCTACGAATGGAAGACCGAGAGCTACTCGGCGAGCCCGCCGGGCGAGGATTACTCCAAGACGGCGTAAGCAGGCAGCGTCAAGAACTCAGCGAAGTCGCGGGCGAGAGCGACGTCGCTGAAGATCGCCTCGGCCTCCTCGAGCCGCCGGTCGCCGCCGCCCTCGTCGCGGATGCGGTCGACCTCCTCCTTCATCACGCCGCGCACCGCCGCCTCGGTGAAGCGGCCCCGCTGGATCCATTGCCACACCTGGGAGCGGGCGATCTCGGCGGTGGCGACGTCCTCCATGAGGTTGTAAATCCCGGCCGCGCCGTTCCCGGTCAGCCAGGCCTGGAGGTAGCGCAGCCCGACGGCGACGTCGTTGCGCAGCCCTTCCTCGGTGATGTCGGCGCCGGGGACGGTGAAGTCGAGCAGATCGTCGGCTGTGACGGAGACGTCTTCCCGGGAGCGCGCCACCTGGTTGGGCCAGCGGCCGAGTACGGCGTCGAACGGGGCCCGGGCCACCGGCACGAGGTCGGGGTGGGCGACCCACGTGCCGTCGAACCCGGCGTTCGACTCGCGCTCCTTGTCCTCGGTCACCTTGGCCAGCGCCACCCGGTTGACTTCCTCGTCCCGGCGGGACGGGATGAAGGCGGCCATGCCGCCGATGGCGTGGGCGCCCCGCCGGTGGCACGTGCGCACGAGCAGCTCGGTGTAGGCCGACATGAACGGCGCCGCCATCGTGATCTTGTTGCGGTCGGGGAGGACGACGTCGTCGCGGTCGCAGAACTTCTTGATGATCGAGAAGAGGTAGTCCCAGCGGCCGGCGTTGAGAGCGGCGCCGTGATCGCGCAGCTCGTAGAGGATCTCCTCCATCTCGAAGGCGGCGAGGATCGTCTCGATGAGGACGGTGGCGCGGATCGTGCCGCGGTCGATGCCGAGGGCGTCCTGTGCGGCGTTGAAGGTGTCGTTCCACAGCCGGGCTTCGAGATGGCCTTCCAGCTTCGGCAGGTAGAAGTACGGCCCGAGACCCACCTCGAGGAGACGCCGGGCGTTGTGGAAGAAGCACAAGCCGAAGTCGAACAGGCTGGCGGAGACAGGCTGCCCGTCGACGAGGACATTGCGCTCGACGAGATGCCAGCCCCGGGGGCGCACTACCGGCACGGCCCGCCGGTCCCCGAGGCGGTACTCCTTGCCTTCGGGGCTCGTGAACTCGAGGGTCCCGTCGATCGCCTCGGTGAGGTTGGCCTGCCCGCCGACGAGGTTGTCCCAGGTCGGGGAGTTGGCGTCCTCGAAGTCCACCATGAAGACGTTGGCGCCCGAGTTGAAGGCGTTGATCAGCATCTTGGCCTCGGTCGGGCCGGTGATCTCCACCCGCCGGTTGGCCAGTGGCCGTGGCGCCCAGGCCACCTGCCAGTCGCCGTCGCGCACCTCGGCCGTCTCGGGAAGGAAGTTGGGCCGTTCCCCGGCCCGGAGCCTGGCCCACCGCTGCGCCCGGGCGGCCAGGATCTGCTCCCGGCCCGGGCCTATCCGGCGCTGCAGGTCGGCCACGAAGGCCAGGGCCTCGGATGTGAGGACGGAGGCGTGGCGCCCCTCGGCGGGCCGGAGGATCTCAACCCCGTCAGGCAGCGAAGCGGTCACGGCAAGCTCCTTCCTGAGATGGATGCATCCAGCACCTCGACGGGGTGATAGATACGCAGTTCTCCTCCGCTGTGGGCGGCGATCTGGAGAGCGCAGCCGGGATTGCCGGCCACGACCGCTTGTGCGCCGGTGGCGGTGAGGTTGGCTACCTTGCGGCGGCCGAGCTCGGCGGCGGGCTCTGGTTCGAGCATGTTGTAGAGCCCGGCAGATCCGCAGCAGATCTCCCATTCGGCGGGCTGGAGCACGGTGAGGCCAGGGATGCCGGCCAGGACCTGGCGGGGTTCGGACCGCACCTTCTGGGCGTGGGCCAGATGGCAGGCATCGTGGTAGGCGACGGTCATCGCGATCGGGTGGCGGGG
>JAICGL010000441.1 GCA_025923175.1 Acidimicrobiia bacterium | reverse complement strand
TCGGCGCGAGCGGTCCACCGGTGGACGTCCGCATCGGCGGCCCGGCGGGCCTCCTCGGCTTCGGAAACCGCGACCTCGGCGGTCTCCCGGGCCTGCTGGGCCGACTCGAGCGCCGCCACGAGCGGCGCCTCATCGAACTCCTCGACGCCCGCGGCGGATTCCTCTTCGGCCAGGCGGGCGAGGCGGCGCCGCACAGGCTCCCGTCGGCCCTCGAGGCGTGACTGCTCGGCCTCGGTGCGGGCGATAGAGCCGGCCAGGGCGGCCAGCTCGGCCCGGGCTTCGGAAGCCGCCTTCCGGGCGGGAAGGTTTCCGGCCGGTTCCAGCTGGGCCCGCCGGTCCTCCAGGGTCTCCTCGATGGCGTCGAGCTCGGCGGCCCGGGGTGCCAGGGTGGCGCTCTCCTCATCGGCGCTCGCCAGGTCGGCCCGCAGCTTGGCCGCCTCGGCGGTCAGCGTCTCGACGACGCCGGCGTCGGCCAGGGCGGCCAGCGACCGGTCGATGTTGCGCCGCTTCTCAGCCACCAGGGCGCCGAGGCCCCGGGCCCGGGCCAGGAGCGACTCGGCCGTGGCCACGGCGTCGCCCAGCGAGTCGGTCGGCAGGTCGGCCAGTGCGGACTCCGATTCGGCCACCTCGGCCTCGAGTCGGGCGGCCTGCTCCCGGGCCACGGTCTCTTCGGCCGCCACCCGCTCCTTCTTGTCTCCCAGGGCCGAGAGGCGCTCAGTGAGCGTGGTGATCTCCCGGCCGGCCAGGTAGAGGCGGATGGCCTGGAGCTCTTCGGTGAGGCCGCCGTGGCGGCGGGCGGCGTCGGCCTGGCGCTCGAGGGGCTTGAGGTGCCGGCGCACCTCTTTCACCAGGTCGCCGAGGCGCTCGAGGTTGACCGCCGTCGCCTCCAGGCGCCGCTCGGCCTTCTCCTTGCGCTGGCGGTACTTGAGGATCCCGGCCGCTTCCTCGATCACGGCGCGCCGGTCCTCGGGGCGGGCCTGGAGGATCGCGTCGAGGCGACCCTGCCCCACGATCACGTGCTGGGTCCGGCCCATGCCGGTGTGGTGCAACAGCTCGGTGATGTCGAGAAGGCGGCACGCCTCACCGTTGATGGCGTAGGCGGACTCGCCGTCCCTGGTGAGGCTCCGGGTGATCGTCACTTCCCGGGTGGAGATCGGAAGGTCGCCGGCGGTGTTGTCGAGGGTCAGCGACACCTCGGCCTTGGGCGACGCCGGCCGCTTGGGCGTCCCCGCGAAGATGACGTCCTCCATCTTCCCGCCCCGCAGCGAGCGGGCCCCCTGAGCTCCCAGTACCCAGGCCACGGCATCGACCACGTTGGACTTCCCCGACCCGTTCGGGCCGACGACCACGGCCACGCCCGGCTCGAATTCGAGCGTCGTCCGGTCGGCGAACGACTTGAAGCCCTTCACGTTCAGCCGTTTCAGGAACATCGCCGGTCCAACCTAACGGGCCGGACCCGGCCAGGCGCGGATCCCCCAGGGCCTGCCAGGTGCCGTCACCGTGAACTATCCAAGGCGAAATCCTCGCTCTCCCTGTGGCGTCTCCGGCGTCACGTCGACCGAGGTGACGATGGCCGACGACGGCCCCTCCCGGCACCACGCCAGCGCCTCCTCCACCGCCGCCTGGTCTCCTTCGAAGCAGGCTTCCACCCGACCGTCGGGAAGGTTCTTACACCATCCGGCCAGACCTCCGGCCTCGGCCATCCGCAGGCAAGACCACCGGAATCCCACGCCCTGCACCCGGCCCTTGATGAGGACCCGCCGTCGAATGGGTTCCGCAGCACTCACGGCTGGCACGTCTCGCAGAGGAACGTCGAGCGCCCACCGAGTGAAATCCGCCGGACGGGCCCGCCGCACCGGGTGCAGGGCTCCCCTTCCCGGCCGTAGACCCGGTGGCGATTCTGGTAGTCACCAGGAGCCCCGAACAGGTCGACGTACTGGGCATCCCGCAACGAAGAGCCCCGGTGCGTCACGGCGTCCCTGAGTGTCTTGCGGACGGCCCGATGCAGGCGGCCGATCTCGTCGCCGGACAGCGACCCGGCGGGCCGGTCGAACCGGAGCCGTGCCTCGAAGAGCGCTTCGTCGGAGTAGATGTTCCCGATCCCGGCCACGAAGCGCTGGTCCATCAGCAGCAGCTTGAGCCGGGCGGTCCGGCCTATCAGGCCCCGCCCGAGGACTGCCGCCGACCAGCCTGGCGAGAGCGGGTCCGGGCCCAGATGGGCCAGAGCAGCCGGCCGTCCGGGGGGCGCCCCCGGGCCCCCGGGCGGTGCCGCAGCCACGAACAGCTCCCCGAAGGTCCGGGGGTCGACGAAGCGCAGCTCCCGCCCGTCCGAGAGGCCGAGCACGGCATGAGTGTGCTTCGCCAGCGGCCAGCCCGGGGCCGTGAGCAGCAGCTGGCCCGACATCCGCAGATGGATGACGAGGGTCTCGGCACCGTCGTCGAGCGGCACCAGCAGGAACTTGCCGATCCGCCCCGCCTCACCTAGCCGGGCGCCCCGCAGCCGCTCGACGAGCGCAACGGCTGGCTGGCGGCGCACCGTCCGGGCGCCGGTCACCGCGACCGACGTGACGTCCCGGCCCGCCACTTCCAGCGCCAGTCCTCGGCGCACAACCTCGACCTCAGGAAGTTCAGGCACCGTCCTCGAGGGCCGTCGCGGCCGCCTGAGCCGCTTCGGCGGCGGCCACCGCGGCAGCTTCGGCCTCGGCGTCGCGCAACCACTCCCAGGCCATCCGGGCGGCGGCCTGCTCGGCCTGCTTCTTCGACCGGCCCTCACCCTTGCCCCGGGCCGTCCCCTGCAGCATCACGTTGGCGTAGAAGCGCTTGGCGTGGTCGGGCCCTTCGTCGCGCACCTCGTAGCGGGGCATCTGGTCGAACCGGCGGGCGGCCAATTCCTGGAGGCGGGTCTTGTAATCCTGCCCGCCGGGCCCTTCGGCGGCAGCGGCGATCCGCTCCCCCAGCAGGCTCATCACGAGCTTGTAGGCGGCGTCCCAACCCCCGTCGAGATAGGTGGCGGCAAGCACCGCCTCCATGGCGTCGGCCAGGATCGAGGGCTTTTCCCGGCCCCCCGAGAGGCCCTCGCCCTTGCCGAGGAGCACGAAGGCGCCCAGCTCGATCTCGGTGGCCAGCTCGGCCAGGACACCGGCGTTGACCACCGAGGCCCGCACCTTGGCCAGCTCGCCCTCGGGCAGGTGGGGGAAGGCCCGGTAGATGTAGTCGGTGACGACCAGGCCGAGGACGGCGTCGCCGAGAAACTCGAGTCGTTCGTTCGACTCGAAGGTGGGGTTCTCGGCACAAAACGACCGGTGCGCCAGGGAACGGGCAAGCAGGCTGCGGTCGTCGAACGGCCGGCCGAGGAGTTCCTCCAGGCGGTCGAGGGAGCTCTCGGCCAAGGACTCTTCCGGCTTCCTCAGCCCACCCGCTCGACGACGTAGTCGACGGCGTCGCGGACCGTGCGGAGCTCGGCCAGATCCTCATCCTCGATGCGGAAGCCTTCCGCCCGGTCCTCCAGCTCCTGCTCGATGGCTTCGACCAGTTCGATGAGGGCCAGCGAGTCGGCCGAGAGGTCCTCTGTGAAGCTGGCCTCGAGAGTGATACGGCTCTCCTCGATCTCGAGGATGTCGGCCAGCCGCTCCCGGATGATCCGGAACACCTCGTCGGCCTCCACCGGCCTGGCCGGGGTCTCAGACACCATGGTGGGAGATCGCCTCCTTCATGCGATGCACGATGCCCGCCTCGGCGCACTCGGCGGCCACCCGGATGGCGGTGTCGATGTTGCGGGCATCGCTGGAACCGTGCGAGATCACACAGACACCGTCGATGCCGAGCAGGACGGCACCCCCGAAAGCATCCGGATCGTACTGGGCCACGTGCGGACCGAGAACCGGCTCGAGCAACTCCCCGACCCGGGCGTCGCCGACCGGGAGG
>JAICGL010000440.1 GCA_025923175.1 Acidimicrobiia bacterium | reverse complement strand
GCTCGGTCATCGACGGCGTCCTGGTAGCCGCCATCGTGTCGGCCCTGGCCGTGGCCGGCTCGGTGCTGGTGGCCCGCTGACAGAGCGGCAAGCGCAACCTGCGTTCTTTTGCGACACCCGTCCGTCGCAGATGAACGCCGAAGGCTTCGGTCGGCGCCCGAGTGTCGGGCTGTAGCACGATGCGCCGATTGGTCGACGCGGAGGAGGACGGCATGGGCGGATGCGAGGCCGGAGTGCGGCCGTTTCAGGTGGCGGTCGGCGACGACGTCCTCGACGACCTGGCCGACCGGCTCGACCGGGTGCGGTGGCCTGACGAGATCCCCGGCTCCGAAGGGACGTGGGAGTACGGCACCGACCTCGGCTACCTGAAGGAACTCGTGGCCTACTGGCGGGATGGCTTCGACTGGCGGGCCCAGGAGAAGGCCATCAACGAGTTCCCGCAGTTCATGGCCGAGGTGGGCGACATCGACGTCCACTTCGTCCACGTGGAGGGCAACGGGCCGGCGCCGCTGCCGCTGCTGCTGTGCCACGGCTGGCCGGGGTCGTTCTGGGAGTTCCACCGGATCATCCCGCTGCTGACCGACCCGGGCCGCTTCGGCGGTGACCCGTCCGACGCCTTCACGGTGGTGGCGCCGTCGCTCCCCGGCTACGGCTTCTCGTTCCGGCCCGGTCAGCGGCGCTGCAACCTCGAAGAGATGGGCGCCGTTCTCGGTGAGCTGATGACGTCGGTGCTGGGCTACCGGCGCTTCGGGGTGCAGGGCGGCGACTGGGGCGCCGGGGTGGTGAGCCGCATCGCCCACCAGCGGCCGGCCGAGGTCGCCGGCCTGCACATGAACCTGCTGTTCACCCGGCCGGCGCCCGACGCCGACCGGTCCGCCCCGGCCGACGACGCCGAGCGGTTGGCCTGGACGGAGATCGACCGCTGGATGAAGGAGCGGGTCGGGTACCAGTGGATCCAGGGGACCCGTCCGCAGACGCTGGCCTACGCCCTGACCGACTCCCCCGTCGGGCTGGCCGGCTGGATCGTGGAGAAGTTCCGGGAGTGGAGCGACTGCGGCGGCGACGTCGAGGCCCGCTTCACCAAGGACTTCCTGCTGACCGACATCATGATCTACTGGGTGACGGGGGCGATCGGATCGTCGTTCTGGCCGTACTACGCCGTCCGCCACGGCCAGCCGGCGCTGCCCCCGGGGGAGCGGATCGCCGTGCCCGCCGCCCACGCCAGCTTCCCGGCCGAGATCATGCACCCGACCCGGGCCTGGGCCGAGCAGGTCTACGACATCCGCCGCTGGACGGTGATGGAGTCCGGTGGCCACTTCGCCGCCGCCGAGGAACCCGAGGTGCTGGCCGCCGACATCCGGGAGTTCTTCCGCGACCTGCGTTGATCAGGGCGGATTCGCCCCGCATGGGTGGCTTCGCGGCCCGGCCGGGGATGGGAGTTGGCTCGCCGTTCACCCGGATGGGAGGAAGACCCGCCAATCGGGGCGAACCTTCCACGATGTGCCCGCCTTGCTGGGGAGGCGGCGCAGCGCATATCCGAGTCCCCCCTTTCGTGGAGGCCAACGACCGTGTTCTCTCGTCGGCGCGTCGCCGTCCTGGTTCTTACCGCCGTCGCTGCGGTCACCGTCGGGTACCGCTTCGATGGGGCGCAGGCGGCGACCCCGCAAGCGCCCCGGGCATCCGCACAGTCCACAGTGACGAAGACCGTCGGTGGCTACTGGATGCTGGGTGCCGACGGGCGGGTCTACGCCTTCGGCGCCGCAGCGAAGCTCGGCGAGTCCGTGGGGGCGGTGCCGGGTCGGGTCGATCTCGTGGCCACGCCGTCCGGCGCCGGGTACTGGGTGCTGGCCGAGAACGGCAGCATCTTCGTCTTCGGCGACGCGAAGTACCACGGCGCCCCTTCGCCGCTCGGGGCCGGCGACCGGTTCGTGAGCCTGGCGGCCACGCCGGACGGCGGCGGCTACTGGGTCTTCTCGGCCATGGGCCGGGTGGTGCCCTTCGGGAACGCCCTGGCCTTCGGCGACCTCAACGGGGTTCCGCTCAACGGCCGGATTCTCGACTCCGTCGCCACGCCGACCGGTGGGGGCTATTGGATGGTCGGCTCCGACGGCGGGATCTTCAGCTTCGGTGACGCCCGCTTCTTCGGGTCGATGGGCGACAAGCGGCTGAACAAGCCGGTGATGTCGATGGTGCCCGACCCCGACGGCACCGGGTACTGGCTGGTGGCCAGCGACGGCGGGATCTTCGCCTTCCAGGCGCCGTTCTACGGCTCGATGGGCCGGACCCCGCTGAACAAGCCGGTGGCGGCCATGGTCGGCGGGCCCGGCGGCTACCTGATGGTCGGCCAGGACGGTGGGATCTTCTCCTTCGGGGACGTGCCGTTCTTCGGGTCGCTGGGGGCAACGCCGCCGCCGACGCCGATCGTCGCCGTCGCCGTGACCAGTGTGGGCGGCGCGCCGTTGACGCCGGCCACGGCCCCGACGACGACCACGACCGCACCGCCGCCCACGACGACGACCACCGCCCTGGTGATCGACGGAACGACGTCGACGACGTTCAGGATCAAGCCGACGACGACCACCACCCGCGGCGAGGGCGTCTGGTACGCCAACTGCCAGGAGGCGTGGGCGGCCGGAGTCCACAACATCAAGAAGGGTGAGCCCGGCTACCGGTTGGAGCTCGACGGCGACAAAGACGGGGAGGCCTGCGAGGCTTAGGGGGGCGCCCGCTCCGGCCGGCGGACGTGGCGCCCGCTGGCCGGAGCCCTCGGCGTTCAACAGATCTTCCCGGGCCGGTTGTGTGGGTGCGCTGACCTCCGCTTTTGCCGCATCCAGGCCGGTTCGACCCCTCGGTTCCTGACGGGGCGCGGACCCTTCGGCGGGCTTTTCCGACCAAAATGGAGGCCGTGGTCGACTCGACGTCCCCCGATCCGGCCGTTGACCTGCTGACTGAAGCCCAGTTCGCCGTCCCCGACGACGTGCCGGGACTCTTCGCCAAGCACGCCCGGCGGATTGGAGCGATCGACGCCGCCCTCTTCCTGGTCGACTACGAGCAGCGGGTGCTGACCCCCCTCCCGCGGCCCGGCGGGCCACACCGCCAGACGGTGACGGTGGAGGGAACGCTGGCGGGGCGGGCGTTCAGCACGCTGAGCCCGCATTGGAACAGTGACGCGACGCTGGTGTGGGTGCCGATGGTCGAGGGCAACGAGCGGCTCGGGGTCGTCGGCTACGAGATGAGCGGCCTGATCGTCCCGGGCTTTCTCGAGGCCGCCCTCCGGTTGACGGCGCAGGTCGCTGAGCTGGTCTCCACCAAGGGCAACTACGGCGATTTCTTCGAGTACCACCGCCGGCTCCAGCCGATGTCGATCGCCTCCGAGCTGGCCTGGCAGCTGCTACCGCCGCTGACGTACGGCTGCGAGCAGGTGGTGATCAGCGGTGCTCTGGCGCCGGCCTACGACCTGGGCGGCGACACCTTCGACTACGGCGTCGACGCCGAAACGGCCCGCATCGCCGTCTTCGACGCCATGGGCCACGGCCTCGAAGCCGGCCTGCTGGCCACGGTGGCGGTGGCCGCCTACCGCAACTCCCGGCGCCAGCGCCTGAAGCTGGGCGAGACGGCGGACGCCGTCGACGAGGCGATCAAGGTGCGCTTCGGGTCGGAACGGTTCGTGACGGGCGTGCTGGCCGAGCTCGATCTGGCCTCGGGGCGGTTCCGCTGGATCCGGGCCGGGCACCCCGCTCCCCTGCTGCTGCGGGGCAACAAGGTGGTGAAGACCCTGTTGGGTGACGGTGGCCTGCCGCTCGGCCTCGGCTCCCCCGGCGACGAGGCGGAGGAGCCGCTCGAGCCGGGCGACCAGGTCGTCTTCTTCACCGACGGTGTGACCGAGGCCCGCTCCCCCGGCGGCACCTTCTTCGGCACCGACCGGCTGGCCGATCTGGTCAGCCGGGCATCGGCCGGGGGCCAG
>JAICGL010000439.1 GCA_025923175.1 Acidimicrobiia bacterium | reverse complement strand
TTCGTCCCGACCCTTCTTCAGGCGGTGCTCGGCGCGCTTCCGGCGGGCGGGTCGCTCCCCTGCCGTACCGTCTTCTGCGGAGGCGAGGCGCTTTCGGCGGCGCTGGTGGAGGAGGCGTGCGCGGCAGGCGTGGGCGAGGTGGTCAACCTGTACGGCCCCACCGAGGCGACCATCGATTCGACCTGGCACCCGTGTCGGGCCGGGGACGGCCGCGCGCCCGCCATCGGCCGGCCGATCGCCAACGCGGGGATCTACGTCCTGGACGCGCGCGGCGAGCCGGCGCCGGTGGGGGTGGCGGGCGAGCTGTACGTCGGCGGGGCCGGGGTGGCGCTGGGCTACCTCAACCGCCCCGGGATGACCGCGGAGCGGTTCGTGGCCGACCCGTTCGGTTCGCCGGGATCCCGGCTGTACCGGACCGGTGACCGGGCCCGGTGGCGACCCGACGGAGTGCTGCAACTGCTGGGCCGGACCGACGAGCAGGTGAAGATCCGTGGGTTCCGGATCGAACCCGGCGAGATCGAAGCCGTGCTCGCGGCACATCCGGCCGTGAGCGCCGCAGCGGTGATCGTGCGCGAACACCAGCAGCTGGTGGGCTACGTCGCCGTCTCCCAGGGATCGGCGGAACCCGACGAACTCCGCGCCTGGGCGGCGGAACGGCTGCCGTCGTACATGGTTCCGTCCGCCGTGGTCGTCCTGGCGGCGTTGCCGTTGACCGCCAACAACAAGCTCGACCGGAGGGCCCTGCCGGTTCCCGAGCGGACGGGCGGGGCCGGCCGTCAACCGAAGGGAACGGCCGAGGAGACGCTGGCAGCACTCTTCGCCGCGCTGCTCGACCTCGAACCGGACAGCATCGGCGCAGACGACGACTTCTTCGCTCTCGGCGGGCACTCGCTGCTCGCAGCCCGGCTCGTCGCAAAGGTCCGTGCAGCACTCGGTGCCGAACTGCCGTTGCGAGCCGTGTTCGATCGATCCACCGTGACCGCGCTCGCCGCCGCCCTCGAGGAGACCGCCCGGCCGCCGCTGCGCCGCCTTCCTCCACCCGAAGATGACCGGTACCCACTCTCGGCCGCCCAGGCCCGGCTCTGGTTCCTCTACCGGCTGGAGGGACCGTCGCCGACCTACAACATCCCGCTGGCCATCCGCTTCAAAGGGCCGCTGGACCTGCCCGCACTGGAAGCGGCCCTCGGTGACGTCGTCGAGCGGCACGCCACCCTCCGTACCGTCTTCCCCCACCAGGAGGGTGACCCGTACCAGCGGATCCTGCCCGCCGGGCCGGCCCCGCTGCCGGTGCGCCACTGCGCCGAAGCCGAACTCGACGCCGAACTCGAGGAACTGGCCGAGCGGGAGTTCGATCTCGCCACCGAGCCGCCCCTCGAGGCGACACTTCTCCGGCTCGGGCTCGACGACGCGGTCCTGTCCCTCGTGGTGCACCACATCGCCTCCGACGAAGCGTCGGACGGGCCACTCTTCGCCGATCTCGACACCGCCTACCGGGCCCGGCGGGCCGGGCGCGCCCCGGACTGGGAGCCGCTCCCGGTCACCTATGCCGACTACGCCCGCTGGCAGACGGCACTCCTCGACGGGTCCAACCCGGCCGGGCTGGGCGCCCGTCAGGCGGCGTTCTGGCGGGAGACCCTGGCGGGGCTCCCAGAGGAACTCACCCTCCCGGCGGACCGGCCCCGGCCGCCCCGCCCCTCGTACCGGGGCGGGACCGTGCGGCTCACCCTCCCGCCGCGCACCGGCGAGCAGGTGGCCGCCGTGGCGGCGACCACGGGCGCGACGCCGTTCATGGTCGTCCACGCCGCCGTGGCCGGGCTGCTGTCCCGTCTCGGTGCCGGGGAGGACATCCCCCTCGGCGTGCCAGTGGCCGGCCGCGTCGACGCCGCCCTCGACGGGCTCGTCGGGTTCTTCGTCAACACGCTCGTCCTCCGGGCCGACCTGTCAGGCGACCCGACCCTGACGGAGCTCGTCGAACGGCTGCGGGAGACGGACCTGGCCGCCTTCAGCCATCAGGACCTGCCCTTCGAACGGGTCGTCGAGGTCGTCAATCCCGTCCGGTCGCCGGCCCGGCACCCGCTGTTCCAGGTGATGCTCTCCTACCAGCACGCCGATGACAGCGATACCGATCTGGGAGACGCCGCCGGAGAGGCACTCGACACCGATGGCGCCACCGCCAAGTTCGATCTGTCGTTCGACTTCTTCGAGACGGTCGACGAAAGCGCCGCCGACGGGGAGCGGGAGCGGCCGGTTCTCGAAGGATCCATCGATTTCGCCGCCGACCTGTTCGATCGAGCCACCGTCGAAGCGCTGGCCGAGCGGCTGAGCCGCTTCCTGGGCGCCGCCCTGGCCGCCCCGGACCGGCCGCTGTCGCAGGTCGACGTGCTCGACGAAGACGAACGCCGCCGCCTGCTACGAGACTGGAACCGCCTCCGCCCCCGTCCAGAGCGCGTCACGTTCCCGCAGGCGTTCGCGACGCAGGTGACGGCCAGGCCGGAGGCCATCGCCGTTTTGATGGAAGACGAGCGGCTCACGTACCGGGAGCTGGCGGACCGGGCCCGCCGCCTCGCCCACGCCCTGGTGGCGTCGGGCGCGGGACCGGAGCGGATCGTCGCGTTGGCTCTCCCGCGGTCACTGGACCTCACCGTCGGTCTGGTGGCAGCGATGGAGGCCGGGGCCGCGTATCTGGCGCTCGATCCGGACTACCCCGCCGAGCGCCTGGCTCTGATGCTCGACGATGCCAACCCTGCCGTGGTCGTCACGAACACCGCCCTGGTCAGCGGCCTGCCGGACGCCGAGGGCCGGAACACGGTGGTCGTCGACGACGCCGCGACGATCGCGTGGGTCGCCGCCCAGCCGGCGGTGGCGCCGCCGGTCGATCTACGGCCCGAGCATCCGGCCTACGTGATCTACACGTCGGGGTCGACCGGCCGGCCGAAGGGTGTGGTGGTGCCGCACGCCGGGGTGGCGAAGCTGATCGACACGCAGCACGAGGTGTACGGGGTGACGGAACGCAGCCGGGTGCTGCAGTTCGCCTCGATGAGTTTCGACCTGGCCTTCTGGGAGCTGTGCCAGGCGCTGTGTTCCGGAGGGACACTGGTGTTGGTCCCACCGGAGCGGCGCGTGGCCGGCCCCGAACTGACCGACTACATCGCCGCCAACGCCATCACCCACCTGGCGCTGCCGCCCTCCGTACTGAGCGCGCTGCCGGCCGAAGTTCTGCTGCCCACGGGTGTGTCGATGCTGTGCGGCACCGAAGCCGTACCCGGCGAGCTTGTTACCCGCTTTGCTCCCGGTCGGCGGATGTTCAACGCATACGGTCCCACCGAGGCAACGGTGAACGCGACGCTGTTCCTCTGCCCACCTGACCATCGGGGGCCCGTCCCGATCGGCGCGCCCGACCCGCACGTGCGGGCCTACGTCCTCGACCCCCGGCTCGGTCTCGTTCCGCCCGGCACGCCCGGCGAGCTCTACCTCGGTGGGGAAGGGCTCGCCCGCGGCTACCTCGGCCAACCGGGGCTCACCGCCGGACGGTTCGTCGCCAACCCCTTCGGCCCTCCCGGGTCCCGGCTCTACCGCACCGGCGACCGGGCCCGCTGGAACAGCTCCGGGATGCTCGAGTTCCTCGGCCGGGTCGACGATCAGATCAAGCTGCGCGGTTTCCGTATCGAGCCGGCTGAGATCGAAACGGTGCTGGAGGCACACCCGGACGTCGTCCGGGCCGTGGTGGTGGCCCGCGACGACGGCGTCCTTCGGCTCGTGGGGTACGTGACCGCCGTCAGCGGTGCAGAGCTGGATTCCTCCGAGTTGCGGGCCTGGCTGGCCGACCGCATGCCCAGCTACATGGTTCCGGCGGCGGTGGTCGTCCTCGACGCCTTCCCGCTCACTCCCAACAACAAGATCGACCGGGCCGCGCTCCCGGCCCCGAGGCTGGTGCCCGACAGGGGTGGGCGGCGGCCGACCAGCCCGACCGAAGAGATCCTCGCCGC
>JAICGL010000438.1 GCA_025923175.1 Acidimicrobiia bacterium | reverse complement strand
TCGGACACCACCCAGGCGAGACGGTGGTCCACAACCTGATCTGCTCCCGGGCCGTTCCCGACATCATCCGGGAGATGGGTGGCACGCCCGTCCGCACCCGGGTGGGGCACAGCTTCATCAAGGGGGTCATGGCCGAGACCGGGGCGATCTTCGGCGGTGAGCACTCCGGGCACTACTACTTCCGGGACAACTGGCGGGCCGACTCCGGCATCATCGCCGCCCTGGTGGTGCTGGCCCAACTGGCGGAGGCTCGGGTGCCGCTGTCGGAGCTGCGCAAGCCGTTCGAGCGTTACGCCGCATCGGGTGAGATCAACACCAAGGTCGCCGACCAGAAGGCGGCCATGGAGAAGGTGGGCGCCGCCTACCCCGACGCCCCGAAGGACACGCTCGACGGCTTGTCGGTCGATGCCGGCGACTTCTGGTTCAACGTCCGCCCGTCCAACACCGAACCCTTGCTGCGTCTCAATCTCGAGGCGAAGGACGCGGAGACCTGCGCCCGGGGTACCGATGAGGTCCTGGCGCTGATCCGAGGGGAGGCGTAGCCCACATGCCGCTCGACGCCCGACTGCTCGAGATCCTGGCCTGCCCGGACGAGAAGGGCCCGCTGTACTACTTCGAGAACGACGGGTTCCTGCTCTGCCCTGCCTGCCGGCGGCGGTACGAGATCCGGGACGACATCCCCGTCATGCTCCTCGACGAGGCGACGGTCGTCTCCGCCGACGACGCCGAAGCGCTGCTCGCCCGGGCGAAGGAAGAGGGCATCGCCCCTACGTTCACGCCGTGAGCGCCGTCGACACGCTGGGCTTCGCCGCCGCGGTCGCCACGCTGCCCGAACAGTTCACCCAAGCACTGGAGACGGCCGGTTCGGTCGACCTCGGCGGCCTGTCGGGATCCGAGATCGCCAACATCGCCGTCTGCGGGATGGGTGGTTCGGGCATCTCGGGCGACGTGCTGGCCACGGCCGGCTCCCACCACCTCACGGTTCCCGTGACGGTGCTCAAGCAGTACCGGGCGCCCCGGTTCGTGGGGCCGCAGACGTTGTTCTTCGCCATGTCGTACTCGGGCGGCACGGAGGAAACCCTCGAGGCCACGGCCGCCGCCATCGCGGCCGGAGCCCAGGTCGTCGCCGTGTCCTCCGGCGGGGAGCTGGCCCGACTGGCCGGCAAGGCGGGGGCGCCGGTGATCGGCTGCCCGCCCGGGTTCATGCCCCGGGCCGCGCTCGGTCACCTGGCCACACCGCTGTTCGTGGTCTGCGATCGGCTCGGGTTGCTGCCCGGGGGGACGGTGGCGGTGGAGGCGGCCCGCGCGCAGGCGGCCCGCCGCCGCGATGCCTGCCGCCCGGAGGTGGCCGGCCAGGCGAACCCCGCCCGGGAGCTGGCCCGCCGCATCGGCCGGACCTTCCCGCTGGTGTGGGGGACCGGGGCGCTGGGGGCAGTGGCCGCCTACCGGTGGAAGGCCGACGTCAACGAGAACGCCAAGGCTCCGGCCTTCTGGAACACCTTCCCCGAGCTCGACCACAACGAGATCTGCGCCTTCGGCCAGCACGGCGACGTCACCCGCCAGGTCGTCACCCTGGTCGAGCTGCGTCACGACCACGAGCACGACCAGCTCGACCGGAGGGTGGCGGCGACCCGGGCGATCGTCGAGGAGACGGTGGCCTCGGTTCTGGAGGTGCGGGCGGAGGGCGACGGCCGGCTCGCCCAGCTGGTCGACCTCATGTACGTCGGCGACTGGGTCAGCGTCTACATGGCCCTCGATGCGGGCGTCGACCCCGGCCCGATCGACGCGATCGCCCGTCTGAAGGACGAGCTCGCCCGCTGAGCGACCTCATGGTTGACCGCCTGGTGGCCACGTTCGAGCTCGAGCCGGAGGGTTCGGCCCGGGCGCTGGCAGTCGAGGAGTCGACGGGGACCGAGGCGATCCCGGCCGAGATGTGGGCCAGCGTCGGCGGCGAGGTGCTGGAGGACTCGGGTGGGCGGGCGGTCATCGCCTGGCCGTGGCGGAACTGGGGCGCCAACATCCCGCAGCTGATGGCGTCCGTGCTGGTGGGGGAGGGCTGCGAGACGGCCCGGTTCACCCGCTGCCGGCTGGTGGCCCTCGAGTGGCCCGACGAGCTGGTCGCCGCGTTGGGCGGCGGGCCCCGGTTCGGGCTCGACGGGTTCCGGGCGCTGCTCGGAAGCGGAGCTGAAACACGGCCCTTGCTCGGCGGGATCGTGAAGCCGTCGCTCGGGCTGGGCCCGGCCGAGGTGGCCGCCACCGCCGCCGCCCTGGCCCGCGGTGGCTGCGACTTCGTGAAGGACGACGAGCTGCTCGCCGACCCCGACTGGTGCTCGCTCGCCGACCGGGTACCCGCCGTGGCCGCCGCGCTGGCCGAGGTCGGGCGTCCGGTGCTCTATGCAGCCAACATTTCCGGGCCGGTCGACACGCTGGTCGACCGGGCCAAGGCGGCGGTCCACGCCGGGGCGACGGCCGTCATGGTCAACGCCTTTGCCACCGGGATTGACGCCGTCAGGGCGGTGGCCGCCGCCGGGCTCGGCGTGCCGGTGCTGGCCCACCGGGTCGGCGCCGGGCCGATCGTCCGCAACCCGGAGATCGGCGTCGACGGCGCCGTGCTGTGCGAGCTGACCCGCATCGCTGGAGCCGACCTGGTCCAGATCGGCGGGTTCGCCGGCAAGCTCTTCGACACCACCGACGAGGTGGCCCGGAACCTCGCCGCGTGCCGCCGGCCGCTGGGCGGGGCCCGGGTGCCCGTCCCCGTCAACGGCGGAGGAGTCTGGGCCGGCTCGACCCCTACTGTCCTGGCCGCCGCCGGCCACGACGTCATGCTGCTGCTCGGCATGGGCGCCTACGAGCACCCCGGCGGCCCCGAAGCCGGCGCCCGCAGCGTCAAGGAGGCGATCGACGCGGTCGCCGCCGGCCGGTCACTCGAAGAGGCCGCCACCTCCGCACCGGATCTCGCGGCCGCCCTGGCCCACTTCGGCGCCGGCTGATCTGCGCCGCCCACGCCAACTGGCGTTCCTTTTCCGGCCATATCCGGTAAACGAACGCCAGAATGCGGGGGTGGCGGCGACGGATCCGATTCCGAGGACGGTCGAGTGGCGCGACGGGGCCGTCCGCCTGATCGACCAGCGGCTGTTACCGGGGAAGCTGCGGTTCCTCGACTGCCGGACGGTCGACGAGGTGTGCGAGGCGATCTCCACGCTGGCCGTCAGGGGAGCGCCCGCCTTGGGGGCGTCCGGCGGCTACGGCGTCGCCCTGGCCTGCGGTCTGGCTGCCGGTGAGGACGCCGGTGCGGTCGTGCGGGCAGCCACGGCGGCGGCCCACCGCCTCATCGCCACCCGCCCGACGGCCGTCAACCTGGCCTGGGGCGCGAACAGGGTCCTGTCCGCCGCCCGGGCTGCAGCCCGATCAGCCGGCGGGACGGCGGGCGGCGCGGAGGCGGTGCGGCGGGCGGCGCTGGAGGAGGCGGAGCGGCTGGCCGAACAGGACGTGGCCGACAACCGCGCCCTCGGGCAGCACGGCGCCACCCTGGTGCCGGAGGGGGCTCAGGTGCTCACCCATTGCAACGCCGGCGGGCTGGCCTGCGTCGGGTACGGCACGGCGCTCGGCGTGATCCGGGCCGCCGCCGAGACGGGGAAGGCCCCCCGGGTCTGGGTCGACGAGACCCGGCCCGTCCTGCAGGGCGCCCGGCTCACCGCCTGGGAGCTCGACCGGCTGGGCATCCCCGCCACGCTGGTGGCCGACGTCATGGCCGGGTCGCTGATGGCCTCCAGCGACGTCGACCTCGTGGTGGTCGGCGCCGACCGCGTGGCGGCCAACGGCGATGTGGCCAACAAGATCGGGACCTACTCGCTGGCCGTGCTGGCCGCCCACCACGGCGTGCCGTTCTACGTGGCCGCCCCCACGTCGACCATCGACCTCGCCACCGCCACCGGGGCCGGCATCCCGGTGGAGGAACGGTCCCCCGAGGAGGTCCGCAGCGTCGGGGGGTCG
>JAICGL010000437.1 GCA_025923175.1 Acidimicrobiia bacterium | reverse complement strand
GGCCGTCGGGATCTCCTGCATCGGCACCGGCAGCACCCAGGGGCGGATGTCGACGCGCCGCAGGGCAAAGCCCCGCCGGAAGCGCCGGTACGGGCCCGGGCCCAGCACCGTGTCGAGCCGGCCGTCCTGTAACAGGACGCCGCGCTGCCACTCCTGGATCACAAACCGCCGACCGCGGGCGACACGGGTCGGGGCGGACGGGTCCGTCCACTGGAAGTACGCGTTCTTTGGCATGTCGTATCGCACCGCCTCTCGCCGGTCGCTGCTTTCGGAAAACGTCGTACGGTCTGAATGGGATCGAGGATCGGCTCGTCCTCCGACCAGCCCGGACAAGCGGCGGGGGCCTTGGCCCGCAGAGCCACTGAACCGGTGCACCGCAGTGCCGCCGGCCGGAGGCCGAACCAGTTATGGGAGTCGAACCCTCAACAGGACCGTTGGCGCAGGGGAACACGCGGAACGGGTTCGGCACGCCGCACCCACCGCTCACCTCCTGCACCAACGAGGGTACGGATTTCGCCGTTGGCCGTCACTTGATTTTCGACGAATGAAATTCTCCTGCGGGAGAGGAGCGGCATGAGGCAGCCTCGCTCGCTAGGACGGGCGTGACGAACGAGGCCGAATCCGGCCCAAAGAAGAAGCCGCGCAAGAAGACGAACGCCGAGGCGATCCGTAAGGCCGAACGGGAAGTCTCACGTACCGCCAGCCGCCAGTGGGCTGCGATGACAACTGCTCAAGCCAAGAAGGCGGGCTTCAGCCGGGACCAGATCGCCTACCGGGTCGAGACCGGACGTTGGCGACAACCTGTGCGGGGAGTGCTTGTCATCGCAGGCGCGCCTGCTTCCTGGGAACAGACACTCATGGTCGCCTGCCTAGCCGGTCCGGCCGGTACGGTCGCCTCTCACCTCAGCGCGGCCGCCCTGTTCGGGCTCACCAAGGCGCCGGCGCTGCCTCAGGTGACGATTCCACCCCGAGCGAGCGGCCGGTTCAAAGACGCCACGATCTTCCGGGGACGGTTGGGGCCTGGCGACACCTGCCTTCGAAGGAGAATCCCCTGCACGAGCCCAGCCCGCACGATCGTGGAGTGCGCCGCTGCCGGCTTGGTAGAAGGTGAAGCGCTGTGGGACCTGGTCGACAGCGCGCTCTGCAAGAAGTTGATGCAACCCTCTCGTCTGGTCCGGGCCAGCGGTCAGGCGTGGGCGGCCTCTCGGGGCAGGCGTCGGCGCCAGCTGAAGCAGCTGGAGCGGGCCCTCGACGTGTGGCGGTCGGGAGTTCCGGCGGGCAGCCCACCCGAAGCCCGGCTGCAGCGCAAGCTCATCGAATGGGGATACCCCCGGGCCGAGCGACAGATCGAGATCTTCGATGAGGACGGGAAGTTCGTAGCGAGGGCTGACGTCGGGATCCGCGAGATGAAGGTGCTCTTCGAATACGACAGCGATGAGCATCACGGCCCCCGCTGCTGGCTGGCGGATGACGCCCGCATGGAAAGGATCGAGGAACTGGGCTGGACGGTGATCGTCGTCGACCGGTTCGACCTCCGCCCGTCGAACACACGCCTCAGGGAGAAACTCGAACGACTGTCACTGACGCGCTTTGTCGATCCTGATCCGACAAAGCGCGTCAGTGACCTAGGACCACAGCAGGCTGCGTAGGTTCAGCCTCCGCCGCCGACGCCTTCGATAATCCCGCCCTTGGTCATCGCTTCGACGTCGAGCGCTTTGTCGACTGCGGCCTCGTCGAGCAGGCCGCGCTCGAGGACCACCTCGCGCGCGGTTTTTCCTTCCTTCATCGCTTGCTTCGAGACTTCGGCGGTCTGGTCGTAACCGATCAAGGGAACCAGCGCGGTCACGATCGGCAAGGACAGTTCGGCGTTGCGGCGACAGCGCTCTTCGTCGGCGGTGATTCCTGTGACACACGTACGGGTGAAGGTGTGGGACACCGCGGCCAGCAGGCGGATCGACTCGAGCAGGTTGCGGGCCATGACCGGGAGCATCACGTTGAGCTCCAGGTTTCCGGCGGAGCCGCCGAACGCGACGGCGGCGTCGTTGCCGACGACCTGGGCGCACACCTGACACACCGCTTCGGCCGCGACCGGGTTGACCTTGCCGGGCATGATTGACGAGCCAGGCTGGAGGTCGGGCAGGCGGATCTCGGCGAGGCCCGTCCGGGGGCCCGAGGAAAGCCAGCGGATGTCGTTGCTGATCTTGTAAAGCGAGACGGCGATCGTCCTCACCGCACCCGACGCCTCGACCAGGCCGTCGCGCGCGCCCTGGGCCTCGAAGTGGTTGCGGGCCTCCCGCAGGTCGCCGAGCCCGGGGTTGCGTTCCTTGATCAGATCGATCACGCCGGGGGCGAAGTCGGGCGGTGCGTTGATGCCGGTGCCCACCGCTGTGCCGCCGAGGGGCAGCTCGGCCAGCCGGGGGTACACCGCTTCGAGCCGCTCGATCCCGTAGCGCACGGCCGCCGCCCAGCCACCGAACTCTTGGCCGAGGGTCACCGGGGTGGCGTCCATGAGATGGGTCCGGCCCGACTTCACGACCCGGGCGAACTCGGCGGCCTTCGCTTCCAGCGCGGAGGCCAGCTCGTCGAGCGCCGGCACGAGCTCTTCCTTCGCTGCGGCGTAGGCGCCGAGGTGAATGGCGGACGGGAACACGTCGTTGGAGCTCTGCGACGCGTTCACGTGGTCGTTGGGGTGCACCCGCTTCGAACCCCTGGCTTCACCGAGCAACTCCGAGGCACGGTTGGCGATGACCTCGTTGGTGTTCATGTTCGACGAGGTGCCCGACCCGGTCTGGTAGACGTCGACGGGGAACTGGTCGTCGAGGGCGCCGGAGGCCACCTCGCCGGCTGCCTCTTGGATGGCCTTCGACCGCTCCGGGTCGACGATGCCCAACCGCTCGTTGACCGCCGCCGCGGCCTGCTTGATCGACGCCAGCGCCCAGATCATCCGGCGCTCCAGCCGAAGCCCGGAGATGGGGAAGTTGTCGACCGCCCGCTGGGTCTGCGCCCCCCAGTACGCCTCCTCGGGTACGGACACTTCCCCCATCGAGTCCTTCTCGATCCGTGCCATAACCAGACCCTCCGTGCGGCGACAAACCGGTGTGGCCCGCAGGGTATCTGGCCGTTCCGGCCCGGGTCCGCTCGGCGGCACCGCGCCACCCGCCGGGGCGTTCCTGAGAACTGGGCGGGTTCTGAGGCCCGCCAGCGCTACCGGCGCGCGACGATGTCGGCCATGGGCCGCCTTGTTCGTGCCTTCCCCCTGGTCGCTGCCGGTCTGGCGCTGGCACTGCTCGGTCCCACCGCCGGAGCCACGACCACGACCACCCGACCGCGGCCGCCGCGAGTGTTCACGCCGTCCGTCTCCCCCAGCACGATCGACAACCGGTCCGGCTGCGGCAACCCCACCAGCGCGACCGTGTCCACGGGCACCAGCGGCGACACCAGGAAGGTCACCTTCAAGGTTCAGGTCGGCGGGCGCATCACGACCCTCTACGCCAGCGGTTCGGGCAGTCGCTGGTCGGCCACCATCAACGGCTCGGCCTTCGGGCGCGACCACGGCTCCGGTTCGGTCCGGGCCACTGCCACCGGCCCCGGCGGCTCCACGGAGTCCGGGCCGGCCAGTTTCACGATCGCCGACTGTCCCGCCTGAGAGTTCGGCGGCCGTCGCTACCATCCAACTGATGCTCGAGTCGATCCCCGAACCGGACGAGATCCGCCTCACCCGCTTCTCCCATGGCGCGGGCTGCGCCTGCAAGCTGTCGCCCGCCGAGCTGCGGACGGTGCTCGGCCTCGTGCAGGGGCTCGACCCGCCCGCCGACCCCAATCTTCTCGTAGGGCTCGACACCGCCGACGACGCCGCCGTCTACCGGCTGCGCGACGACCTGGCCATCGTCTTCACCGCCGACTTCTTCACCCCCATCGTCGACGACCCCTACGACTTCGGACGGGTGGCCGCCACCAACGCCCTGTCCGACATCTACGCCATGGGCGCCCGGCCGGTC
>JAICGL010000436.1 GCA_025923175.1 Acidimicrobiia bacterium | reverse complement strand
CCGGGGTTAACCCCGGTCCCAGACCCATCTGATTACTTCGGGTAGTTCGTTACGACTAGGTCGGACTAGGCGTTGCGACGGCGGCGCCGAGCCAGACCCCGCAGACCGGCGCTGGCGCCGAGCAGGACGGGGATGGCGGTGGCGTCAACCGGCAGACCACCGGTCCGGGGCAGAGCCGGAGCAGCGATCGGAGCCCCGGCGACCGGGTCGAGCGAACGAGGAGCCTCCTGGGCGGCACCCATCACCTTGGTCCCGCCAGCTTCGGCCACAGCGTGGGCCAGCGAGATCTTGATGCCGGGGACGTCGGAGGCCTCGCCGATGCTGAGGCCGGTGGAGCCGAGCATGCCGCTGACAACCGAGCCGATACCGAGCGGACCACCGTTACCGAGGATGGTGCCGAGGTTCAGCGTGTTGTCGAGCAGACCGCCAACAACCGGGAGGTTGCTGGTCAGGCTGCCGAGGCCCTTGAGCATGTGGATCGTGACGGCGGAGGACTCGATACGGGTCCGGCCGTCAGCGGTCGTGGTGGGAGCCTGGGCGGCACCAACCGAGATCTCGGTGCAGAGCGGGGCCACGAGGCCGTCGCAGAGCAGCGAGACGCTCATGCCGGGGCCGAGCTCGATGAAGCCGTCGCCGGCCTTCAGGCCGAGGCCCTGGACCGTAGCGTCGAACGGCAGCAGGCCACCGAGGACGTTGTCGGCAACGGGCACGCCACCGAGCAGGCCGTTGACCATGGGAACGATGCTGTCGACAACCGGCAGGCCGGTGGAGCCGAGCACGTCACCCACGATGGGCAGGCTCGAGAGGCCGAGGTCGGGCAGGAGGGCGCTCTCGATACGGACGAGCGTGTTCTCAGCCGAAGCCTCGGGCATCATCTTGGTGCGGTCGATGGCCACCTTGGCCGACGACTTCATGATGTTGACCTTGAGGAGGGCCTTACCCGAGCCAAGCAGGTTCGGGAGGATCTCGATGGCGCCACCCTCGGAGACAGCCTGCGAGATGTAGCTCTGCAGGTCGCCTGCGTTGCGGGCAGTGGCCACGCCAAGGTCGATACGGATGAGGTCGCCGTCCTCCAGGCTGGCGAGCAGACCGTCCACCGTCTTGGCGGGGTCGATCGCCGGAGCGATGGCGGCCAGGTCGAGCGTCTGGGTGAGGTTGCCCACCACAGGGAGGCTCAGGTTACCGAGGACGCCCTGGAGCAGGCCGTTGACCTGCGGAAGGGCCTGGGTGACCGCCTGGGTCGGGTTGGCGCCGAGGAGCCCGCCCACCACAGGCAGGTTCGCAACGCCGAGACCGTTGACGGTTTGACGCAGGGTGCCGGCGAGACCGGAAACGATCTCCGGCATCGCGACGTGGACCTGCAGCAGGCCACCGACCGACTCGGCGAGGAACGAGTCAGCGTTACCGCCGACATTCGCCTCGGCGCAGCCGACGTTGATGTCGAGCTTGGGCAGCAGACCGCCCAGGGACAGCGAGCCGCCGCCCAGGAGGTTGCCGACGACCGGGAGGTTGAGACCCTGGGTCGTGCCGCTCAGCATGCCGGTGATCTGCTCGACCTGCGGCAGAGCGCAGGCCTTGTTGACGGACGCCGGGTCGTTAAACCGGGCGATGGCCTGTGAGGCCGGGACGAGCAGGGTGCCGAGGCCCTTGGCCTCTGCGTTGACCTGCTTGGCCACGGCGTCGAGGGTGCTGGTGACGTCGGCAGCGCCGAACGACACATGACGACCGAGGAGGTGGAGGTCCACCACCTGGCCGCTCGCCGCAGCACCGTACTGGTCAGTAACGGTGTGGGTGTTGGCGTGGGCCACGCCGGCAGGCGCGATAAGCGCCGCCGCGAGCAAGGCCGCTCCGCCTGCAACCCCCAATCTGCGAAGCTTGCGCATCTTCTCCTGTTCTCCTTCCAATCCCGTCGACCGGGACCCGCTGGTTGATGCCGGTACATCGCGAGCCTCCGGCGCCACTGCGAGCTCGCAACGTGTGTGTTCGCTCTCGGCGGAGCGAATTCCTGCCCTCGAAGCCATGATCAACCGGGACATTCCGGGTGAAGCTCGGCTCGGGCAGCTGCCCTGACCAGGCGTGACGCCGGCCAGAAGGTGGGCAGGTTGACCGTGACCGCGACAATGACGGCAGGCCCACCGCAGTCACAGCGGATGAGGCGGGCGCCATTGCCAGCTGCTGTTAGAGAGGCAATTCGCTCCGCTTCGCCCGCACTCCTGCCGGTTGCCAACTCTCCGGCGGCGGCCAGAGCGGCCGCGTCGGCCGCCGTTTGGGCCCGGGAGGTGGCGAGAACGGCCGTGGCCAGCCGCCCGAGGCCAAGCGTGAGGGCGGCAGTCACGGCCACCGCTCCACACAGCAGGACTCCGGCGCTACCAGCCGGATAACTCTTCACCGCTCCACCCGCATGGCGGCCCGGGCGACCAGCACTGGGTCCGGGAGGAGCGGGCCCACAAGGGGCAGCGTGGTCGGGCTGCGGTAGCTGACCGACACCCTGACGAGCTCCCCCACCGGCGGACGGGGCCCGGAGCGGACCGTCGCTCCAGGGAGGACGGCGGCCGCAGCCTGCTCGGATCGGGCCGGGTCGGGGTCGAGGGAGGCCGCCCGGGCCGCCTCCCGGGCGGCGCCGGTCAGGGCCAGCTGGTCCCGGAGGATCAGCGCCGCCTGCACCAGGGCGAGGACCAGCAGGAGCACGACCGGAAAGATCACGGCCAGCTCCGCAGTCGTCTGCCCAGCGTCGGGCGGCCGCCCGGCCCGGGCGGCGGCCTTCATCCGGCCGAACCGAGGACCCGGTCGAGGACGGCGTCGAAGAGCCGCCCGACGGCGTTGGACTGTGTCGCCCAGGCGATGACCAGCGTGGCCAGCGCGGCCGCCCCGAGGATCACGAGGGCGTACTCGGCGGTGGTCTGCCCGGCGGCGCCCCGCAGGCGCCCCGGAATCGAATCAGCACAGCCGGGGATATCCATGAAACTTTCTCCTTACTAATTGGGCGTGTCAGTGCGTGAGGCTCGCCAGCACCACCGGCGCCACAGTGAGCAGCAGGAAGGCCGGCAACACGAGGAAGACGAGGGGGAAGAGGAGCCGGACCGGCACGGTGCGAGCCCGGGCCATGGCTCGCCGCCGGGACTGCGCCCGCGTGGCCGCCGCCAGGCGCACCAGCGGAGCTGCCACCGGAGCTCCGGATCGCTCCGATGCAGCCAGCAACGCCAGCAACGGCTGCAGGGCGGCGGAGTGTCTGGCCTCGGCGTCGAGTGCGTCGGCGAGGCTGAGCCCGGATGCGGCCGCCGACAGGGCGGCATCGAGACGTTCGGCCACCGGAGCCGGGCCGAAGCGCACGGCCACCTCGATCGCCAGGTACGGCGTAAGCCCTGCCGACCCCGCCATCGCAAGGAGATCAGCCGTCAGGGCGACGGCCTCTGGCCGCAGCCGACCGTTCTGGCGTTCGTCTACCGGGATCTGGCGGAAAAGGAACGCCAGTTGTGCAAGAGCGCGGCTCATGGCTCGCACCGCACGATCCGCAGCATCCACAGGCCGGCGAGACCTTCCAGGGCGATGCCCGCCAGCAGGCAGGACCGGCCGGGCACGGTACCGATCAGGGTCGGCGCCACCCGGGGATCGACAAGAAGCGAGAGGGAGAGGGAGACGAGGGGCGCGGCGCCGACCACGATGGCCGAGAGGCGAGCCTGGGCCGACAGGGCGGCGACCTCGCCGGCGGCGTCGTGCCGGTCCCGCAGGCCGGCCGCCAGCCCGTCGAGAGCGGGCGCCGCCGGGCCCCCGGCGCTTACCGCCACCTCCAGTGCGGCGGCGGCTGCCGCCACTACGGGAAGGGGACGCTCGCCGGCCCATTGATCCAAGGCGGCTTCGAGCCCTGCCTCCTCGGCGCGGCTGATGACCAGGGCGAGGTCCTGCGCCAACGGCTCCGGGAGATCCGCGCCCTGCGCCGCATCGGTCATCGCCCCGAGGAGGGACCCCCCTGCCCGAAGCCCGCCGGCGACCCGTTCGAGCACGTCGG
>JAICGL010000435.1 GCA_025923175.1 Acidimicrobiia bacterium | reverse complement strand
GGAGGCCGAGGGCAAGGCCCGGGCGCTCCTCGAAGCCGAAGCCGACATTGTGGTGATCGCTCCCCGGGTCAGCGACGGGCTCGCTGATCTGGTGCGACGGCGGGAGATCACCCACATCGCCCGCCGCTACCAGCAGGGGGATCTCGGCGGAGCCTTTCTGGTCATCGCCGCCGACTCCGACCGGGCCACCCGAGCCGAGGTCTTCGCCGAAGCCGAAGCCGAACGGGTGCTCTGCAACGCCGTCGACGATGTCGAGCACTGCCATTTCGCCGTTCCGTCGATCGTGCGGCGGGGCGAACTGCTCCTGGCGATCTCCACCGGCGGGCGGGCCCCGGCGCTGGCCAAGCGCCTGCGCCGCCGCCTCACCGCCCAGTTCGGCTGGCAGTGGGAGGCGCTCGTCGACGTGCTGGGCGACATCCGGGCCGAGACGCTCCCGACGAAGACGGTCGACTTCGCCACCTGGGCGGCGCGCTGGAACGACGTCCTCGACCGGGAGGAGGAACTGCTCGGGCTGCTCGAGGAGGGCCGGATCGAAGAGGTGCGGGCGCGGGTCTACAACGCCTTGAAGCCCGCCACCACGTCGGCCCACTGCTCGGGGTCGGTGCGATAGGGGGCGTAGAACCCGATCCGGTCGACGAGATCGCCGTAGCGGCCCATCACCAGACCGGGCAGCTCGTTCGGCGCGCCCCGCACGGCGAAGGCGTCGAGAATGTCGTCGGTGATGACCTTCCCCATCTCCTTCCACTGGCCCTGCTTGGACAAGGCGTTGAGCTCGTCCTGCACCTCGCCCCAGCCGTGCGCTTCGAGCACCGGCCGGTAGGCGGGGGTGGAACCGTAGAAGGCAATCTGCTCCCGGACGGCAGCGTCGGCCTGCTGCCACTCCTCGTCGGTGGTGCCGGTGACCATGAAGGTGGGGAACGACAACTCGATGTCAGCCCTCGTGCGGCCGCCCTTGACCAGGCCGCGCTCGATGGCGGGCATGGTCGTCTCCCGGAGGTACTTCTCGGTGGTGAAGCCGTGGACGAACATGCCGTCGCAGACCTCGCCGGCCACCTCGGTCATCTTCTCCCCCACCGCGGCGAGGAAGACCCGGGGCGGGCCGTGACCGGTCGGGCCCGGATTGAAGAACGGAGTCATGAGGCTGAGCCGGTAGAAGTCGCCCTCGAAGCGGAGCGGCTCGCCCTCCTCCCAGGTACGCCAGACAGCCCGGGTGGCCAGGATCAGCTCCCGCATGCGGGCGGCCGGCTGGGAGAACTGCGCACTGAAGCGCTTCTCGATATGCGCCTTGATCTGCGAACCGAGCCCGAGGATGAACCGGCCCTTCGAGAACTTCTGGAGGTCGTGGCCGATGTGGGCCAGGTGGGTCGGCGAGCGCGGGAAGCCGACGGCGATGGCGGTGCCGAGGTCGATCCCTTCGGTGTGCTCCGCGGCCAGCACCAGCGGGAAGAACGGGTCGTGCTGGGTCTCCGCCGTGTACAGCCCGTCGTAGCCGATGGCCTCGATGCCCTTGGCCCGAGGGCCGATCGTCTCGAGATCCCCGGCCATCACCGTCGCATCGATCTTCATGGGCTCATCTTTCTCGAAGGTCCAAGTCACTGTCACATCCCCTTGGTATCTTCCGGGTGAGATGAGCCTGCCGCTGCCGACCACGCTGTCGCCGAGCAAGATCTCGGCTTTCAAGCACTGCCCGCTCCAGTTCCGCTTCTCGGTGATCGACCGGCTGCCCGAGCCGCCGTCGCCCGCGGCCAGCAAGGGCACCCTGGTGCACAGGGCGCTGGAACTGCTGATGCTGCGGGCGCCGGCCGAGCGAACCCCGGCCGCAGCCCTGGCCGACCTGGGGCAGGCCCGCAACGAGCTCGCCGACCACCCGGAGTTCGCCGGGCTCGAGCTGTCCGCCGACCAGCTCGACGTCTTCCACGCCGACGCCCGGGCCCTGGTGCAGCGGTACTTCGAGATCGAAGATCCGGCCGCCGTCCGGCCGATCGGCCTCGAGCTGCGGCTGGGTGTGACGCTGGGCTCCCTGACCCTGCGGGGGGTGATCGACCGGCGCGAGCTGGACCGTGACGGTGAGCTCATCGTCACCGACTACAAGACCGGCGCCGTCCCCTCCGAGCGGGCCGAGCAGGACCGGCTCGGTGGCGTCCACTTCTACTCCCTCCTGTGCGAGCGGTTGTTCGGCCGCCGCCCGGTGCGGGTGCAGCTCCTCTACCTCTCGAAGCCGGAGGTGCTGTCGATCAGCCCGAGCGAGCAGTCGGTGACGGGGATGGAGCGGCGGGCGATCGCCCTCTACGCCGCAGTCGAGCGGGCCTGCACCCGCGACGACTTCCGCCCCAACCGGAGTCGGCTGTGCGACTGGTGCAACTTCCAGGCCTACTGCCCGGCCTGGGGCGGCGACCCCGAGCAGGCGGCCGCTCTCCGGCCGGAACCGGTCCTGCTCCCGGCGTGATGCCCCGGCCCTAGGAGGACACTGAAAAAATGACCATCGCGCTTCGACCCGCGGCGGTTTTTTCAGTGCCCTCCTAGTGGCGTTCCGGCGGCTGCGGGCCCATCCGGTGGCGACCCGGATCCGGGCCGTCGACCGGGCCGTCGACGTGGCGGTGGCCCGGGCGCGCAACCCGGTCCTCGACGCCGTCTTCTATCCGCTGTCCAGCGCCGCCGACCACAGCCTCCTGTGGCTGGCCACAGCCGGCACGCGAGAGGCGCTCGGCAAGGCCCGCCCCGGCACGGCGGTCCGGCTGGCGGCCATCCTCATGGTCGAATCGGCCGTCACCAACGTGGCGCTCAAGAGCCTCTTCGGCCGGATCCGCCCGATACTCGACCCCGCCCTGACGGGGCCGCTCCCTTGGGGTTTGCGCCGGCCCATCACCAGCGCTTTCCCGTCGGGCCACGCCACCGCGGGGTTCACGGCCGCCGTGTTCCTCTCCCGGGCCGACCCCGGGCCCCCCTGGTACCTGATCGCCGGCCTTGTGGGTTTCAGCCGGGTCTACGTCAGGCTCCACCACACGTCCGACGTCGTCGCCGGCGCCGCCTTGGGGCTGGCCTTCGGGTTGGCCGCCCGCCGCTTCGCCCCGCCCGCCCCGCTGGTTCCACCTGGGAATGCGGGGTAGACCGGGAAGGGTTGTGCCCTCTGAGTAATGCCGTCGCCTGCCGGGAGGCTCCGTTGGCTCGTCAGTTCGCCGTCACCTGGGACTATCGCTGCCCCTTCGCCCGCAACGCCCACGAGGCCCTGGTCGCCGGCTTGAAGGAGGGCCGCGACTGGGACGTCCGGTTCCTGCCGTTCTCGCTCGACCAGATCCACGTGGAAGAGGGCGAGACCCCCGTGTGGGAACGGGGCCTCGACGAGAAGGGGGTGAGCGGTCTGCGAGCACTCCTGTGGGGTGTCGCCGTCCGTGACGCGTTTCCCGACCACTTCCTTGACTTCCACCTGGCGACCTTCAAGGCCCGTCACGACGACGGCAAGAAGATCGCCGAGGAACCCGTCCTCCGGGAAGCGGCCGCCAGTGTCGGCCTCGACCCGGACGCCGTGGCCGAAGAGGTCGCATCCGGCCGCCCGCTCAAGGCGGTCATGGCGGAGCACAGCGAGGCGGTTGACCGCCATGCCGTCTTCGGAGTGCCGACCATCATCGAGGGCGATGAGGCCGTGTTCGTCCGCCTGATGGAGCGGGGCAACGTCGACGACTTCGCCCACGCCCTCGACCTGGTCGGGAGCACCCGCCTCAACGAGTTCAAGCGGACGAAGATCCCCCGCTAACCATGGGACGGCCGGGCATGGGGCAGGGGCCCCATGCTCCGGAGGAGGCCGGGGTTGGGGCCCCGGCCGGGGCGGCGGGGCCGCCCGAACAGGCAGGAGAGGGCGCGAGCCCTCGACAGCGTCGGGACCCTCGTCGTAACCCGGGTGCAGCCCCCCATCCTGGCAGCCCGCAGTAGCGTGACCGGCGTGGCACTCCAAGGAGAGCCCCAGCAGGGCGGCGGGCTGATCTTTTTGGACGGCGAGCTCTCGGAGGTCGCACTCGACGACGACGAGTCCTCGAGCTT
>JAICGL010000434.1 GCA_025923175.1 Acidimicrobiia bacterium | reverse complement strand
GCTTCCACCACCCACAAGTGCGGCCGCCGAGGCAGTGTGGTGCGGAGCTCGGAACGGCCTGACTCGAACGAGCTGGCCGTGGATCGCCTGCCCGGCGGCCGAGTGAATCTTGGTGACCTCCAGCGCCTCTTCGATTTCAAGGGGTGGGAGGATCGACGGCAGGCAGCGGGCCAGCAGTGTCTTTCCGGCGCCGGGCCGCCCCACCATGAGCATGTGATGGCCACCGGCTGCCGCGACCTCGAGAGCCCGGCGGGCCCCGGCCAGGCCCCGGACCACTGCCAGGTCTGGCCCGGCGTCGTCGTCTTGGGGCCCGGTGTCGTTGGCGGCTTCGCCGGGCAGCGCAGCCACCGGCGCCCATTCGCCCTCGCCTTTCAGCGCGTCGCGTGCTTCCGCGAGGGATCTCGCCGGGAGAACTCGCATCTCAGTCACGAGTGCAGCTTCGGCTGCGTTGGCGGCGGGCACGATGACCGCTCTGGCTTCCGAACGGCGTAGCGCATCGACCATGGCAAGGACACCGGGCACCGGCCGCAGCCAACCGTCGAGGCCCAGCTCGCCGATGACACCCACACCGTCGAGCACCCCGGCCGGCAGCTCTTCGGAAGCGGTCATGAGCCCGAGAGCGAACGGAAGGTCGAGGCCCGGCCCCGATTTCCGCACGCCGCTCGGAGCCAGATTCACGGTGACCCGTCGTTGCGGCCACGACAACCCGGACGACAGCAGCGCGGCCCGCACACGATCGCGCGCCTCCCGGACAGCAGCATCGGGAAGCCCTACGAAGGTATAGGACGGTAACCCCGTCGAGACGTGCACCTGCACGTCGACGATGAGCCCCTCGACGCCAAACAGCATGGCGCTGCGCACACAAGCCAACATGACCCCTCCCGGAGACGGCAGATCGCGAAACGGGAGGGCCCAAAGCCGGGGCGACCTCGACGGCTGCGCCGAACGCTACTCCGAGGGTGTGACAGTGCCGATCACTAGTAATCGGGACGTGCGTTGCTACCAGGCCGGCTTAGGAGCGGGCGCGTCGAAGTGCCGGTCACGTCACCGTGAGCCGGCTGGGGGCGCTGGGCCTTGGGGGCGTTAGAGCGCTCGGGAGAGTTCGATGAGGAGCAGGGCGATGCTGTGGTCGATGCAGTACTGCGTGCGGATGTCGCCCGGGGGGACCTCAGTGTGCTCGCAGCCGAACCGGCCGTCATCTTCGAAACTCAGTGAGCTCGTGCAGGTGATCGGGTGGTGCGGCGTCGGAGAACCGTCAGGCGTGCTCATGGCGCTGGAGGCCGAGAGCGTTGCCTGCAGGTTGATCCCACCGTCGGACGAAGGGCTCAGGTAGTTCACTGGCCACCCTTCTGACGGAAGTTGGTGAGAACGCTCTGCTCCTCGAGCAGCGCGTCGATTTCGTCGAGGAGCTCGTCGGCGTCCTCGGCGACCTCGTTGGTGGTTTTGGCGGCGGCCGCCTCGGCAGCCTTGGCCGCGTCTTCTTCAGCCAGGGCTTCTGCGTCCTGGCGAGGCAGGTTCGATCTCGCTTGACTGCGGGTCGAGGCCATCGCGATGCACCCTCCTCGGCGCACGGACACCAGATGCTTCGACGCTCCATGCCGCCGGTCCTGCTCTGGGTCCTCATCGCAGTTATCGGCAGAAATCGCCCGGACTTGAGCGACAAAACGCCAGCTAGGAGGCGAAATTCCTGCCGAGGCGGGTGTCGAGGGCGAGCGTGAGGCAGCGGACGCCGCCGCCGGCCTTCATGAACTCGGTCACCGGGGAGACGCACACGTCGAAGCCCCAGCCTTCGAGGATGCGCCCGACCCGCGGCGGGCAGGCCGGCATCACGATATTGCTGCCGATAACGACCGAATTGGCGCAAAACGACAGGGCTTCGTCGAGTTCGAGCACCAGCGGTTCGGGCACGAGCCGCTCGACGACGGTGCGGCCGTAACGGTCCCAGGCGTGGGGGTTCACAATGGCCCGTCGCGAATCCAGCGGGCAGAACGTCAGATCCAGGTGGTAGAAGCGGGCATCGACCAGCTCGACCGACAGCACCGGGATCGACAGCAACTCGGCCAGGAGGCTGTGGGCCTTGAAGTCGGACCGGAAGCGGTAGCCGGACAAGAGGCTGCGCCCGAAGGGCAGCGCGTCTCCGGCCCCTTCGAAGCAGATGTCCGGTTCGCCGCGAATCTCGAGCACCTCGGAACCGTTGGCCGCGAACCATTCGGCGTCGTGCTTCGCCTCGCCGCGGCGTTCCTGGTGGCGGAACCGGCTGACGACGAACCGGCGCCCGTCCACGAGACCGGCGTTGGCGGTGAAGACGAGATCGGGCAGGCCGGCGACCGGCTCCATCTCCCGTGTCCCGGCGCCGGCGGCCTTGAGATTGGTCACCATGTCGTGCCATTGCCGGTCGGCGAGATCGACGTCGACCCTGATCTCCTTGTGCATCCAGGGGTTGATCTCGTAGAGCACCCCGAAGTGGCTCGGCGGGCAGACCAGATATTCGTGACCCCAGGGGAGGGGGACGGGCCCGACGGGATCAGCCACGGGTGAGGTGCTCCGCCAGGTCGCGGATGAACAGCCCCACGTCGGTGACGATGCCGAGCGCCTGGTGGCTGCCGCGGTCGGCGAGCTTGGTCACCACCGCCTGGTTGATGTCGACGCAGTAGGTCTCGACCCCGGCCGGGAGCATGTTGCCGACAGCGATGGCGTGCAGTGTCGACGCCAGCATGACCGCAACGTCGATGTCGCCGACGTGGGCCCGCATCGCGTCCTGAGCGCCGACGACGTCGGTGATCACGTCGGGGAGCGGCCCGTCGTCGCGTATCGAGCCGGCCAGCACGAACGGCACACCCGCCCTGACGCACTCGTACATCACGCCGCCCTTCAGGATTCCCCGCTCCACCCCGGCCCGGATGGAACCCCAGCGGCGCACTTCGTTGATCACCCGCAGGTGGTTGGCGTGACCGCCCTCGACGCCGGTGCCCTCCCTGATCGACACGCCGAGCGACGTGCCGAGGAGGTTGGACTCGATGTCGTGGGTGGCGAAACCGTTGCCGGCGAAGAGAACATCGATGAACCCTTCCCGCACCAGCGTGGCCACGTCGGGCCCGGCGCCGGTGTGGATGACCGCCGGGCCGCACACGGCCAAGAGCTTCCCGCCCCCGGCCCGGGCTCGCCGGATCCGCTCGGACACTTCGGCCACCAGGAGAGCTTTCGGTTTCTCGGAGGACACTTCCGAGGCCATGAACTCGAAGGGGCTCCGGCCGCTCGGCCGTTCGAGCGGCCGCACCCGCACGCCCTCCGAGCCGCACACGACGAGGTCGCCCATGCGGATCCGGTGCATCGGGGCGGTGCGGGCCATCGTCTTGTCAGTCGAGACGACGAGGCCGCAGTCCATCTCCGGGTTCTCGACGTCGAGCCACCTCCCCCCGACCTTCACCGCGGTGTGGAGGTTGGTCGTGGAGTAGAACCCGGCCGGCAGCACTCCGTCCATGGTTGCGGCCACCAGCTCCGCGTCGGGCTGCGTCACCGGGTGCGCGCCGTGCGGGTGGAGGCGGGCCAGCAGCGCGGCCAGCGCTTCATCGTTGGAGGCGGTGACCTCGATCCGGGCTCGTGACAGATCGGCGGGAGTCTTGCCGACGTCCATCTGGACGATCTTGTAATCGGCCTCCGCCTCGATGATCTCGTCGAGGATCTTCGCCAGGATCAGCGAATCGATGATGTGGCCGGAGACTTCGACGACGTCGGTCGCGCTCATGGTCGGAGAAGGCTACTCAGACTGCGCCCGTCGCTCGCGGGTCTCCGGTGGGGAAAGGACGGGGATCCCGGTGATCGGGGTTTCGTCGACACCGACGGTCGGCACGGGCTTGAGGCGCTGCTGGCGCTCGTCCCAGAGGTCCCGGATCACGACCTGGATGGCGCCGGCGGCCGGAATGGCGAGCAGGGCGCCGACGAATCCGGCCAGCTCCACTCCTACGAGCACGGAGAGGAGGACGCCCAACGGGTTGAGTTTGACCGTGCGACTCATCACCACCGGCTGCAGGAAGTGG
>JAICGL010000433.1 GCA_025923175.1 Acidimicrobiia bacterium | reverse complement strand
CTTCGGGCAGAAGCGACGACACGTCGAAGGCCTGGCCGGAGCCGGTGGTGACGAAATTGTCGGCGAGCCGGGTGACGAGCTCGTCGTCGGAGCGACCCGCCTCGATGTCTCGCTGGAGCATCCCGAGGGCTTCGGCATCGGCGGGCCAGTCCGCCATCCGGACGGCCCCGACTGCCTCCTGGTCGCCGAGCTGAAGGGCCACGGCGACGAGCTCGTGGACCCGGCCAGTCCGCCGGTGGGTGAGCCGAACCCGCCGCCAGGCGAGCGCGGCCGGATCGCGTTCACCCGGTGTGCGCGGGAGCCAGCCGGGGTCGATCGAGGCGGGGTGGGCGGCGCCGGCATGGTCGAGGGTCTGAACGTCGAAGCCGCCGATACGGCCCTCGGACGTTTCGGGCAGGCCGAAGAGGTCGGCCAGTGCGAGATGGGCAGCCACCCGGGAGGCGTCGACCCGGGCGGGGGCGACCTGGGCGCCCCAGATGCGCCGACCGTCACCCTGGTCGAAACTGTGGGCTCCCCGGAGGGCGCCGAGCAGCGCCGGCTCCGGCGACGGCTCGCCGGCCTCGACCAGGAGATCACAGACCCGGGCGGCATACCGCAGGACCTGCACGGTCTCGAGGCCGGCCAGGTCGTAGAAGAACCAGCCGCACGACGTGTACATCAGCATGGCGTTGCGCTGGGCTTCGAGCAGCGTGAAGGCCAGCACCGGGTCGGCCCCGGGCGCCACCCAGCGGGCGGCGAAATCGTCCCGGGAGACGGCCCCAATCAGCACCTCGACATATGCGTCGCGGGCGGCCCAGGGATCACCGCCGGCGAAGAGCGCCGGGCCCCGCCGCTCGAACACCTCGATGCCGGTCTCGCGCAGCCCGTCGAGCGCCGCCCGCAGCGGAGCCCGCCAGCGCTGGTTGGCACCGGCCGGGCCACCGGTGGAGCAGCCGCAATCGGCCGACCAGCGGCCCACGCCGTGGGCGCACGACCAGGCGCTCTCGTGCACCTTGGCCTCGTACAGCGGAGGGTTGCGCTCCAGCCACGCCGCCAGGTTGGTCACCTCCAGGCCCCGGCGGGGGGCTTCGGCGGTGAGGGCGTAGGCCAGCGCCCGGTCGGCCCACTTGTGGTGGTGCCCGAAGGTCTCGCCGTCGAGGGCGATGGCCACCAGCCCGCCACGCCGACCTCCGCTGGCGGCGACCCGATCGACCAGTGCCTCACTGGTCACCGACTCGAACGCCAGGGCGTGCGACAGCCCGCCGTGATACACGACGAGGTCGACCCCGAGGCCCTTCCTCCGGGGATGCACGTAGCGGTAGGCGACCCGGGTGTCGATCGGGTGGTCGCCGTCGATCTCCGCCCATTCCTTGTTCGGCACAGCGGCCAGCGACCGGCTGGCCCGGCCGGCCAGCGGGCGGATGGCGGCCATCTGGCCCGGAGCCAGGATCGTGAAGCCGACGCCCTCCTCGGCCAGGATCGCCAGCACGTGGTGGTTCACCGCCGTCTCGGGCAGCCACATTCCCGGTGCCTCCCGGCCGAACCGGTGCCGGAAGTCGGCCAGGCCCCAGCGGATCTGGGTCCGGATGTCGCGCTCGTTGGCCAGCGGCAGGATCATGTGGTTCCAGGCCTGGGCGATCGCCCCGCCTCCGACCTTGGCCTCCTGGATCCGCCCGTAGACGTCGGGCTGGTGCCGATCGAGCCACGACATCAGCGTCGGGCCGATGTTGAACGAGAGCTCCTCGTAGTTGTTGACGATGGCCAGCACCCGGCCGTCGCCGTCGAAGATCCGGGCGAAGGCGTTCGGGCGGTAGCTCTCGGCCGAGATGCGGGCGTTCCAGTTGTGGAAGGGCGCCGCCGACGGCTCCCGGGAGACCTCTTCGGTCCAGGGGTTTTCTCGGGGAGGCTGGTAGAAGTGGGCGTGGACCACGAGAGAGGTCGGACTCACCTTTCGTGGATTCCACGGGCGACCGGCAGGCTCCTCCACGAGATGCGAGGCTACCGGTCATGACCAAGCCCGACGTGACGATTCGACCGCTCCAGGAAGCCGACCTCGACGACGCCGACCGCATCATGCGCCTCGCCTTCGGCACCTTCCTCGGCCTCCCCGATCCCGGCTCCTTCATGGGCGACGCCGACTACGTCCGCAGCCGGTGGGCCGCCGACCCCGACAGTGCCCTGGCCGCCGAAGTGGACGGGCGGCTCGTGGGGACCAATTTCGTCACCCGTTGGGGAAGTGTGGGCTTTTTCGGCCCGCTCACCGTCGATCCGTCCCTTTGGGACAAAGGGGTCGCCCGGGCCCTCCTGAATGAGACCATGCCGATCTTCGCCCAGTGGGGTGTGAGCCACGCCGGCCTGTTCACGTTTCCGCAGAGCCCGAAGCATCTGGCCCTCTACCAGAGCTTCGGCTTCCTGCCCCACTTCCTGACCTCGGTCCTGGCAAGACCGCCGGCCGCGCTCGACGATGCCGAGTCCGCGGCGGGTGACTGGAGCGCCGCCAGCCAAACCCCGGAGCTCGAGCAGGTGATCGCCTGGTGCGGCCGGGTCACCGACGAGACCTACCCCGGCCTCGACGTCGCCCGGGAGATCCGGGCCACCGCGACCCAGAAACTCGGTGACACCGTGCTCATCTTCGGAGACGGCGAGATCGACGGCTTCGCCGTTTGCCACTCGGGCACCGGCTCCGAGGCCGGGACCGGTACCTGCTTCATCAAGTTCGGCGCCGTCCTCCCCGGCCCCGGCGCCCCCGTCCGCTTTGCCCGCCTCGTCGCCGCCTGCGAAGCCTTCGCCGCCGGACAAGGCGCCCAGGCGATGGTCGCCGGCGTCAGTACCGGCCGCCGCGGCGCATATCAGATCCTCTTAGAGCGCGGCTACAAAGCCCAACTCGTCGGCGTCACCATGCACCTCCCCGACCAGAGCGCCTACCACAACGCCTCCGCCTGGGTCATCGACGACTGGCGCTAGCCGCCGGTCAGTCCTCGGGTTCGAGCCAGACGACGGCGAGAGGGGGGAGGGTCAGGGAGAGGGATTGGTCGTGGCCGTGCCAGCCGTAGCCGTCGGCGCAGAGGGAGCCGTTGACCACGCCGCTGCCCCAGAAGTCGGCGGCGTCGGTGTTGAGGACCTCACGCCAGTAGCCGCCGCGGGGGACGCCGATCCGGTAGCCCTCGCGGGGGACGGGGGACAGGTTGGCGATGCAAGCCAGGGGCTTGCCGCTCTCACGGTCGGCGGGGTAACGGAGGAACGACAGGACGTTCTGGTCGGTGTCGTTGGCGTCGATCCACGAGAAGCCGGTCCACTCGAAGTCGTGCTCCCACAGCGCGGGGCGCTCCTTGTAGAGCAGGTTCAGCGTCGTGAGCAGCTTGTCGACACCGGCGTGGCTCGGGTGATCGAGAAGGTGCCAGTCAAGGCTGCGATCGTGGGCCCACTCCCGGTCCTGGGCCATCTCGGCTCCTTGGAACAGGAGCTTCTTGCCCGGGTGGGCCCACATCCAGGCGTACAGCGTCCGGAGGTTGGCCAGCTGCTGCCACCGGTCGCCCGGCATCTTCTGCAGCAGCGAGCCCTTCCCGTGCACCACCTCGTCGTGACTGAGCGGCAGGACGAAGTTTTCGGTGAAGGCGTAGAGCATCCCGAAGGTCAGCTCGTGGTGGTGGTAGCGGCGGTGGACGGGCTCGTGGTGGAAGTAGTCGAGCGTGTCGTGCATCCACCCCATGTTCCACTTCAAGGAGAACCCCAGGCCGCCGACATAGGTCGGCCGTGACACCATCGGCCAGGCCGTCGACTCCTCCGCGATCGTCTGCGCGGATGGGAACTCCTGATAGACGTCAGCGTTGAGGCGGCGCAGGAACGAGATTGCCTCGAGGTTCTCGCGCCCCCCGTACTCGTTCGGCACCCATTCGCCTGCGTTGCGGCCGTAGTCGAGGTAGAGCATGGAGGCGACGGCATCGACGCGCAGCGCGTCGGCGTGGTAGACGTCCAGCCAGAAGAGCGCGCTGCTCAGCAGAAAGCTGCGCACTTCGTCGCGACCGTAGTTGAAGATGTAGCTGTTCCAGTCGGGGTGAT
>JAICGL010000432.1 GCA_025923175.1 Acidimicrobiia bacterium | reverse complement strand
TCGTGCGCTCGAGCTGGAGCTCACGGAGAGCGCGGCGCTCGACAGTCTCGAGCTGACCGTGCAGGTGATCCAGGCGCTGCGGGCGCTCGGTGTCACGTGCTCAATCGACGATTTTGGCACCGGGTATTGCGGCCTCAGCTACCTGAACCAGCTGCCGATCGACGCCCTCAAGATCGACCGGTCGTTCATCACCGAGCTCTCCGGCGGCTCCGACACGATCGTCACCGCGGTCATCGCCCTCGGCCACAGCCTCGGTCTCAAGGTGATCGCCGAAGGCGTCGAGACCGCCGACCAACTCGCCTACCTCGCCAGCCGTGGCTGCGACGAGATGCAGGGCTTCCTCTTCAGCAAGCCGTTGCCGGCCGACGAGTTCGTTGCGCTCGTGCTGGCCCGGAATCCCGACAGCTTCTTGTCAGGCCTCGAGCTGGCCAAGCAGCCAGGCCCGGAAGAAGGGACTGGCCAGGCGCCACTGGCGGCCTTCGCGGCGGACGATCTCCTGTTCGGCCAGGGTTCGCAGCGCGGTAGTGACGGCATTGGCGTTGGCGACCATCACCGTGTCGAGGAAGGCTTTGGCGTAGACCTTCTCCCGGGGTGAACGTGCCAGTTCCCGCACGATCCGTTGCTGGGACGGCGCGAGTGACTCGAAGCGCTCGGCGAAGAACCCCGCCTGACGCCTGACGATCGCCGCCAGCCCGGCCTCGATGGCCTCGGCGTCGATCACTTCGTCTGCTGCCTCGAAGGCGGCGTGGGCCAGCCATTGCACGTCGTTGGGAATCCGGTCGGCGCGTCGGTACAGCGTCCGGGCGTCGGCCCGGGTGAGCCGTTTGCCGCCCCGCTTCGCCCGGCCTACGAGATGCGCGCTCATCTCGTCCTCCGGCACCACCTCGAGGTTGAACGTCTCACCCATGCCGAGGAGGGGCGCACCCCGGCCCCGGGTGAGGCGCTCCATGACCGACAGGCGCGAACCCGAGAACACGAGGCTCGTCCCGCGCGCCTGGTCGGCCAGCGCCTTGAACGCACCGCCGAGCCCCTTGGGGCCGATTTCGGCCACCTGCTGGAACTCGTCGAGCACGAGCGCCGCCGGCCGGCGCTCACCCGCCCGTTCCAGGAGCCCGACTGCGTCCTCGAGCATGTCGTACCACCGGTCAGCGCCCACCGCCGGCTGCAAGCTGAACGTCACCTTCCCGTCGGGGCTCAACTCGACCTGGGGCGCCACCCGCAGATGTTCGAGCACCTCCTCGATGCTGCGCTTCGTCCGCCCGATGGGCCGTAACACCTCCCGCGCCACCGCCGTGAGGACGACGCCCGCCGCCTCCGCCTCCGTCGTGCAGAGCAGCAGGTTGGCATACCCACCCCGCCCGCCCTCCTTCCGGAACCGCCGCAATGCCTCGAGCAGCAACGACGTCTTGCCGTACCGCCGGGGCGACAGAACGAACGCATGGATGCCATTGCGCATCCGCGCCGTTAGCGCCGCGAGCTCCTCGCTGCGGTCGCAGAAGCTCGCCGCCTCAACCGGCGCGCCATATCGGAACGGGTTCTCGGGTTCCACCGAACGCTATTATAGCGATTGCTATAAAGCTATTCACGCCTAGGCGGCGCATGGGTTAGGGGGCATCGCCATCGGGGCATCGCCATCGGGAACATCGCTCGGGTCATGTCGGCCGAAAACGGAAGGCTTCTATGCAAACGACCTGGATGAAGCTGTGGGAAGTCGGGTTCACCGCCCCGATGGTGACCCGGCAACTCTTAGGTAACACAGTTACATAAGACGCGGCGCCAGCTTGAAAAGGCTGGAAGGCGTGCGGGAGGGGAGGCTGAGCCGCCGGTCACGTGGCCGCTGACCTGCGGCGACAGGGCGTCCGGACGCGAAAATGTCGCCCACAGTAACCCTGACCTTGCGGTCCCGGCTCCTGCGGACGACAAAGACCAACATACCAGACGATGAAGGTGTCCCGCCAGTCGGGCCCAACAGATTTGCCCCGAGCAATGGCCGCCTGAGCGCTTCGCGCCGTTCGCCCGTTCGCTCGTTGCGACCGTCAAGGCGGCGCCCGGAGCGTCAGGCGTGGAAGCATGCGGCGATGGATCGCAGTGAGGCTCCGCTGGTCCGGTGCTTCTACGACGACGCCTGGAACCGATGGGACGACAGCGTGGTGGACGGGTTGCTGGCGGAGGATTTCCGGTTCCGGGGCTCGCTGGGAGACGAGGTCCGGGGCCGTGACGGGTGGCGGGCCTACCGGGACAAGGTGCGCCAGGCGGCACCGGACTTTTGCAACGAGATCGTCGACATCGTGACCGCCCCGGGCCGGGCTGCAGTGCGGCTGGTCTGCAGCGGCCATCACCAGGGCCTGCTGCTCGGCCGGGCTGGGACCGGCCGTCCGATCCGCTACGCCGTCGCGGCGTTCTTCGAATGCGCCGACGGCCGGCTCACCTCCGCCTGGGTGCTGGGCGACCTCGATACGTTGCGGCACCAGATCGGCGACTGAACGTCCATGAGCGACCTGTTGACTCTTGGGGGCGCGGTGGCGACGCATGCCCGGGTCCAGCCGCACAAGCTCGCCGTGCGCGACTCGCAGCGGGACCTGACGTTCGCGGCCTGGCATGCGCGGGGCAACCGGCTGGCCAACGGCCTCCTCGACCTCGGTCTCGACGAGGGTGACCGCGTCGTCGTGCTCGCCTACAACTGCACCGAGTGGATGGAGATCTACGTCGGCCTGGCTCGAGCGGGGCTTGTCGCCGTGCCGCTCAACTTCCGCCTGACATCCGCCGAGATCGGCTACATCGTCGGCCACTGCGAGGCGAAGGCGGTGATCGCCCAGCACAGCCTCACCGACCGCTTCGCATCGATCCGGGCCGATTTACCGGTCGCCGCCGGCGCCTACATCGTGTTCGGCGGTAACGATCCTCCGAAGGGCTGGCGGGCCTACGAGGGGCTGATCGCCGATGCTTCGGCCACCGACCCGGCTGTCACCGTCGACCTCGCCGCACCCGGCGCGCTGCTGTACACGTCGGGGACGACGGGCCGACCCAAAGGTGCCATCCGGAGCCATGCAGCCAACGCGCTGCTGGCGATGGCCACCGCCCTGGAGTTCCAGTTCGGCCATGACGACGTCGCCCTGCTCGTGATGCCGCTCTGCCACGCGAACTCGATGTACTTCGGTCACACGTTCGCCAACCTCGGTGCCACCTGCGTCATCGACGACCGCGCCAGCTTCGATCCCGAGGCGGTGCTGGCCACCATGGCGCAGGAGCGCATCACGTTCACCTCGCTGGTGCCGACGCACTACATCATGACGCTGGCCCTTCCCGAAGCGACCCGCGCTCGTTACGACGTCTCCGGGGTGCAACGGCTCCTGGTTTCCTCGGCGCCGGTCCGCCAGGACACGAAGCTGGCCATCCTTGATCAGTTCCCCAACGCCCGGCTCTACGAGCTGTACGGATCGACCGAGGCCGGCTACGTCACCGTGCTGCACCCCGAGGAGCAGATCGCCAAACTCGGCTCGGTCGGACGGGAGTGGGTGGGGTCATGGCCGATCCGCCTGCTCGACACCGACGGCAACGAGGTCGCCGACGGTGAGGTGGGCGAGCTGTTCTCCCGTACGCCCTACGTTTTCGACGGCTACTGGAAGGACCCAGCGAAGACGGCCGAGTGCTTCCAGGGCCGCTGGTGCTCCGTCGGCGACATGGCGTACCGCGACGCCGACGGCTACATCCACCTCGTCGACCGCAAGACCAACATGATCTTCAGCGGCGGCGAGAACGTCTATCCATCGGAAGTCGAAGCCGTCATCGCCGCCCACCCCGATGTGAAGGACGTCGCGGTGATCGGCGTGCCCCACGACACCTGGGGCGAGGTCGTCCACGCCGTCGTCATCGTCCATGACGGCCGGGAGCTCTCGGAGCCGGAGATCATTGAATGGTGCAGGAGCCGAGTCGCCGGCTACAAGCGTCCCCGCTCAGTGAACTTCATTACTGAAGCCGAGATGCCCCGCACCGCCACGGGCAAGATCCAGCATCGAGAGCTGCGCGACCGCCACGGACATTGACGCAGAAT
>JAICGL010000431.1 GCA_025923175.1 Acidimicrobiia bacterium | reverse complement strand
GGGACGTCACCGAAGTTGCGGCCCTCGAGGCGGATGTAGGCCCACTTGCGGTCCTGGAGCCAGGCGACGTGGTCGGACGGGCCGATGTGGACGTCGTCGGCCTCGATCCCGTTGTCGAGCTGGCTGGTGACGGCCTGGGTCTTGGAGATCTTCTTCGACTCGAGGCGCTCCCGCTCCAGCATGTTCTTGAAGTCCATGTTGCCGCCGACGTTGAGCTGGTAGGTGCGGTCGAGCACCATCCCCCGGTCCTCGAAGAGGCGGGCCAGGATCCGGTGGACGATGGTGGCGCCCACCTGGCTCTTGATGTCGTCACCGATGATCGGGACGCCGGCGTCTTCGAACTTCTTGGCCCAGGTGGGGTCGGAGGCGATGAACACCGGGATGCAGTTGATGAAGGCGACGCCGGCGTCGAGGCAGGCCTGGGCGTAGTGGCGCTGGGCCTCCTCGGAGCCGACGGGGAGGTAGGAGACGAGGACGTCGGCCTGGCTCTTGCGCAGCGCCTCGGCAACGTCGATGGCCGGGGCCGGCGACTCCTCGCAGGTCTTCTTGTAGTAGGTGCCCCACCCGTCGAGCGTCGGGCCCCGCAGCACCTCGAGGCCCATGTTGGGCACCTCGGCGAAGCGGATCGTGTTGTTCTGGCCCCGGAAGATCGCCTTGCCCAGGTCTTCGCCGACCTTGGCGTTGTCGACGTCGAAGGCGCAGACGAACTCCACGTCCCGGACGTGGTAGCCGCCCAGCTCCACGTGCATGAGGCCGGGGACGGTGTCGCCGGGCTGGGCGTCGCGGTAGTACTCGATGCCTTGGACGAGACTGCTGGCGCAGTTCCCGACGCCGGCGATGGCGACGCGGATCCTTCGGCTCACGTGGTCCTCCCTTGCAGGGTCATGCTGTCTCCAGCATCGATGGCGCCGCGCTCGGCGGCGATGAGCGAATCGACCCACTCGAGGTCCCGCTCGGCGGTCGAGGTCTCGTGCTCGATGAGGGCACGGGTGTAGCGGTCGGGGCTGGGGCCCCGGCCCGCCCGGGTGCTGCCGGCCAGTGCCTGGCGGCCTCGGGCGAGTTTCTCGGCCAGCTGGGCACGCCGGCGCTGGAGCAGCTCCAGTCGGGCCGGCGGTTCCAGGTGGCGGCAGAAGGCGAGCTTGAGCGCGAAGGCCCGGTTCTCGTCGGTGCCGGGGCTGGGATCGGCCCGGAGCAGCTCGTTGAACAGCGCCTGGCCGGCGGCGGCGATGCGGTAGGCCTTCTTGGTCCGCCCGCTGCGGCGGAGGGGCCGGCGCAGCCGGGCGGCGGCGGCCTCCCCGGCGATCGAGCCGGTGGCCGGCATCGGGATGGCCCCCGGTGCGGCGGCCGGCGGCGGGTCGACGACCTCGATGGCCCCCATCCGCTCGAGCCGGGCCAGCGCCGGATAGAGCGACCCGTACGACACGCCCCAGACGTGGCCCAGGGTGTCGTTGAGCCGCTTCTTCAGCTCGTAGCCGTGGAGGGGGAGCTCCTTGAGGAGCCCCAGGATCGCAAGTTCCAGCATCGTCCTAGTGGGCGAGGGTTCGCCGTCTCGACAACTCTAATATATCGACCCGATATATCGGGGCATCGTTACAGAGGCGCGACCAAAAAGTCGTCTTCGCGAACCGGGACGAAAGGGACAGGCGCCAAATCACGGCCGCTCTGGCCTCGGTACACTCGATTTGATGCGCCGCCAGATCGACTACCGCCTTGCCCGCCGGGCGGTGCTGCGCGAGTGGCGGCTTGGGAAGGTCGGCCGGGCCGAGGTCTGCGACGCCCACCCGGAGTTGGTGCGCGCGGCCCGCAACCTGGGCGAGGCGACCAGCCAGGAGTGTCCGATCTGTGAGAAGTCGAACCTCCGGCTGGTGTCCTACGTCTACGGCGACTCCCTCAAGGCGGCCAACGGCCGCTGCGTCACCAACCAGGACGAGCTAGAACGGCTCGGCGAGAACTTCGACGAGTTCGCCTGCTACGTGGTCGAGGTCTGCACGGAGTGCAACTGGAACCACCTCACCATCAGCTACCTCCTGGGCAGGCGCCACGCCGGCTGAGCCAGCCGGGGGCTATGCGTCGGCGGCCAGGTGGGGGTACTGCGTGGTGCACGAGATGCACCACAGCTCGGGGATCTCCTCAGTCTCTATGACCTCTCCCGGCTGGTCAGGATCCATGTAGACCCGACGCACCTGGAGGAGCTCGTCGTCAGGGGTGCCGCAGTTCTCGCAGGCTCGCTCCATGTTGGGAGGTTATCTCTGGCGCCTCGACCGGGACTGTCCGGCGGGTTCACGCCGGCCAGACTCGGCGTCCTCCCCACCAACGATCCCGGCCGAGGCGCCCCGCGCCGGTATGCTCGTCGGTGCCGCCGGGAGCCGACCGTGCCCCGGACGTGCGGAGGTTGGCCAATGAGCGCTACCGCTGCTCCCGCCATCCGGGCCCGCAAGGGCGATGGCACCCCGCTGGTCATGGTGACCGCCTACGACACGCCGTCGGCCCGGATCGCCGACGACGCCGGCGTCGACATCATCCTCGTCGGCGACAGCGTGGCCATGGTGGTCCTCGGCTACGAGGACACCCTGTCCGTCACGATCGACGACATCGCCCACCACACCGCCGCCGTGGCCCGGGCCAAGCCGAAAAACGCCATGGTCGTGGCCGACATGCCGTGGATGAGCTACCACGTCTCGCGGGAGGAGACCGTCCGCAACGCCGCCGTCCTGCTGCGGGCCGGCGCCTCGGCGGTCAAGCTCGAGGGTGGCTCCAAGCGGCTCGACATGATCGGTGCGATCCTCGACGCCGAGATCCCGGTGATGGGGCATCTCGGCCTCACGCCCCAGTCCGTCCACATGATGGGCGGCTTCAAGGTCCAGGCGAAGGAGTTCGATGCCGCCAAGGTGCTGCTCGACGACGCCGTCGCCCTGGCCGAGGCCGGGTGCTTCTCGATCGTGCTGGAGTGCGTGCCCGACGCTGTCGCCACGATGGTGACCGAGGCGGTGCCCGTCCCCACCATTGGGATCGGCGCCGGTGCCAACTGCGACGGCCAGGTGCTCGTCTTCCACGACCTGCTCGGTCTGAACGCCGGGCGGGCGCCCAAGTTCGTGCGCCGCTACGCCGACCTGCGCAGCGACGCCATCACGGCCGTGGCGGCATTCGCAGACGACGTGCGGTCGGGCCGGTACCCTTCCGAGGCGGAGACCTACCACTTCGCCGACGGCACCGGGGTGCCCGGCCTCTACCAGGCGGCTAATGCATGACCGAGCGCCGAATCCAAACGCCGACCGGCACATCAGTCTTGGTCAGGAGGCCGGTCGGCGGTGGATGAGGGGCGAGCTGAAGAGGACCAAGGTCCTCCTGAAGATCTGGCACACCAGACCCCGGCCGGGCCGGTCGAGCTTGTCACCGGCCTGAGCCGCGCCTACATGGGTGTGCTGGCCGGGATGGGGTTCGTTGCCCTCTTCGTGGTCATCCTCCTATGGGGTTCGAACCGCCCGGCCAACCCGACCTTTGCCGATACGACGGCGACCACCGTCGCAGGGCCGGCTTTCGCCGAGAAGAAGATCGGGGTGGGAGCCAGCTGCCTGCGGGTGCAGGTGGCCGACACCCGGGACAAGCGGTCCCACGGGCTGCGGTTCCGGGAGGACATGCAGGGCTTCGACGGGATGGTCTTCGAGTTCCCCGACGTCCTCCCGGGCCCCGGTGTGATGGACCACACCAAGACCCGGTTCACGATGTCGGACGTCAAGTTCCCCCTCACCATCGGCTTCTACGACGAGGCCGGGCTACGGGTCGACGCCGTCGACATGGAGACGTGCTCCGCCGCCGACGGGCAGTGCCCGAGCTACGGGTCGCAGGGTGGCTTCCGCACGGCCATCGAGACACCGAAAGGCAAGCTGCCGGACGGGCCGCTCACCGCCTGTCCCTCGTGAGCGAGTATCTCTTCGATAACAGCTCGGAGCTGGAGCGGCGCAGGCTTGGCCTGCTTCAGGAGATCTTCGACCCGATCAGCAGGGAGCATCTCGAGCAGATCCCGCTGCCACCCGCTGCGCACTGCCTGGATTTCGG
>JAICGL010000430.1 GCA_025923175.1 Acidimicrobiia bacterium | reverse complement strand
GGGCCGGCCGCCGCACCGGGTGCCGTCGGGTGGGGCCGGGCCCCGCTCCCGCCCGGCGCGGTGGTGCCCGGCGTGCCGCCGGCGCCGGGAGGGTTGCCGTTCCCGTCGCCGCCATCTCCCGGGCTGCTCCCGCCGGACAGGCCAGATGTGCCGTCATCAGGCGCAGACGTCGTGCCACCGCCCGAGCCTGGGCCGGTGTTATCCGTCCCTCCGCCGGTTCCGGTCCCTCCGCGGGTTCCCGTCCCGCCCCCACCGCCGGACCCCCGGTTGGCGCTCAGCCCCGACCCGCCGCTCGGCGATCCTCCCGAGCTTCCGGTGCCCGAGTCACCGGATGCACTGCCCCCTGATCCGCCGGCGGCCCCGGCCCCGCCACCCGAGCCGCTCCCACCGCCGGTCTGGGCCACGAGCCCTCCGCCCGTCCCCATCCGCTTCCCGAGGACGGCGCCGAAGCTTCCGAGGAGCGCGACGACGGCGACAGCTGCGACCCAGCGCTGACGGTCAAACGAAGCCGGGCCGGAGGCGGGACGACCCCCGGCCATGACTTCTCAGTCCTCCTCGAGGCGGAGCGCGGATACGAAGGCTTCTTGCGGGACCTCGACGCGACCCACCATCTTCATCTTCTTCTTGCCTTCCTTCTGCTTCTCGAGGAGCTTGCGCTTGCGGGTGATGTCACCGCCGTAGCACTTGGCCAGGACGTCCTTGCGCTTCGCCTTCACCGTTTCGCGGGCGATGACCCGGCTGCCGATCGCCGCCTGGATCGGCACGTCGAACATCTGCCGGGGGATGAGACCGCGCAGCTTGGTGGCCATCTTGCGGCCGTAGTCCTCGGCCCTGTCCTTGTGGACGACGGTCGAGAAGGCGTCGACCGGCACGTTGTTGAGCAGGACGTCGACCTTGACAAGCTCGGAGCGGCGGTCGCCGGCCGGCTCGTAGTCGAGCGAGGCGTAGCCCCGGGTGCGGGACTTCATCTGGTCGAAGAAGTCGACGACGATCTCGGCCAGCGGCAGGTCGTAGATCAGCTCCACCCGGTTCTCCGACAGGTACTCCATCATCTTCATGTCGCCCCGGCGTCCCTGGGCCAGCTCCATGAGCGCCCCGACGTATTCGGTGGGCGTGATGATCGTCACCTTGACGTAGGGCTCCTCGATGAATTCGAGCTTGTTCGGGGGCGGCATGGCCGACGGGTTGTCGACGAGCTCCACCTTCCCGTCGGTGGTGTGCGCCAGGTACTCCACGTTGGGGGCGGTGGCCACGAGCGACAGGTCGTACTCCCGCTCGAGCCGCTCCCGGATGATCTCCATGTGGAGCAGGCCGAGGAACCCGCAGCGGAAGCCGAAGCCGAGCGCGCCGGATGTCTCGGGCGCATACGTGAACGACGAGTCGTTGAGGCGCAGCTTCTCGAGCGCCTCCCGGAGGTCGGCGAAGTCGTCGCCCACGATGGGGTAGAGCCCGCAGAACACCATCGGTTTCGGATCGCGGTACCCAACGAGGGCGTCGGCAGGGCGGGAGGCGACCGTGACGGTCTCGCCGACCCGGGCCTGGCCGACGTCTTTAATGCCGGCGATCAGGTACCCAACCTCACCGGGGCCAAGGCTGGCCGTCGGAGTTGGCTCGGGGAGGCGGTAGCCGATCTCTTCGGCGTCGAAGTTCGCTCCGACCTGGATGAATCGAAGCCGGCTGCCGGTGGTGAGGGTTCCGTTCATGACCCGGATGGCGGAGACGACCCCCCGGTACGGGTCGTAGTAGGAGTCGAAGATCAGGGCTTGCAAAGGCGCGTCGGGGTCGCCCTTCGGCGGGGGCACGTGGGCCACGACGGCGTCGAGCAGCTCCGGCACCCCTTCGCCGGTCTTGGCCGAGATGTGCAGGATGTCGGCGGCGGGCAGGCCGAGGACGTGCTCGATCTCGGCCGCCACCCTGTCGGGCTCGGCGGCCGGCAGGTCGATCTTGTTGAGGGCGGCCACGATGGTGAGGTCGTGCTCCACGGCCAGGTAGCAGTTGGCCAGGGTCTGGGCCTCGATGCCCTGGGAGGCGTCGACGAGGAGGATGACCCCTTCGCATGCGGCCAGCGACCGGGACACCTCGTAGCCGAAGTCGACGTGCCCGGGAGTGTCGATGAGGTTGATGACGTGGCCCTCGTAGTCGAGGCGGACGTTCTGGGCCTTGATGGTGATGCCCCGCTCCCGTTCGATGTCCATCGAGTCGAGGTACTGGGCCCGCATATCCCGGGGGTCGACGGCGTCGCAGTACTCCAGGATCCGGTCGGCCAGGGTGGATTTGCCATGGTCGATATGCGCGATCACGGAGATGTTGCGGATGGCGTCGGGGCGGGTCATCGCCTGTACGCTAACCTCCGATCTTTCGCCTCAAGAGCTTTGGAGTCACGTACGCATGGCCAACATCAAGAGCCAGAAGAAGCGCATCCTCACAAACGCCCGGCGCCAGGAACGGAACAAGGCGGTCCGTTCGGGGCTGAAGACACGGGTCAAGAACGCCGACAAGGCCGCTCTCGAAGGCGCCGAGAACACCGACGAGCAGGTGCGCCAGGCGGTCAAGGCGCTCGACATGGCGGCCGCTAAGGGGATCATCCACAAGAACCAGGCGGCCAACCGCAAGTCGAAGCTGATGAAGCGGATCGCCAAGGCGCAGTCCGCCGGCTAGCTCTTTCGCTCTTGCGCAAGCGGGGCCGGGATCGCCTCCCGACCCCGCTTCTTCGCGTCTGAGGTGTCTTACGAGCGGCGCCGGTTCGGACCTTGCGGCCGGGGCCGGCCGCGTGCCGCGGCGCCGCTTCCCGCTCCGGAACGGCGCGAGAGACCGGCGAGGCGGGCGATCAGCACTTCGAGCACGGCGTCCTCGGAGAGGCCGGTTGCACCTCGCAGGTCGACGTCGGCCTTCGCGAGGTGCGCGTATGCCGTTCGCAGCCCGTCGCTGCCGAGGAGGCGGGCCTGGCGCAGCGCGAGCCCCGCCGGGTACGGCTTCACCTTGCCGCCCAGCGCGGCAACGGCATCCTGCTCCCCGCCGATCGTGGGGTCGTCGAGGCGCAGGATCCGGCGGTAGTGATTGTGGAGGACGGCCATCACCTGCAGGGGGTGGTAGTTCGTCCCCCGCAACCGGTGGAGGATCTCGAGAGCTCCGGCCGCGTCGCCTTTGTCGATCGCGCCGGTGAGGTGGTAGGGCGCAACGCCGCCGGCTTCCCCGAGGTACGGCTCGAGGTCGTCGACGTCGATCCGGGCGCCTTCGCCGTAGGCGGCGCGGAGCACGTCCAGCAACGCCGGGATCCGCCCGGCGTCGTCGCCGAGCCAGTCGGCCAACCGGTGGGCGGCGGCGCCCGTCAGCTTCACGTCGGCCCCGTCGAGCGCGCTGGTCAGGGCGTCGCCGGTCTTGGCGGGGGTGGACTTTACCTCGAGACCGCCGGCCGCCTTGACGGCCTTGGTCAGCGCGACGGGGAGGCGCCCTCCGCCTCCGACAAGAACGAGCGCGGTGGTCGGGCACGGATCGGCCAGGTAGCGGGCGACCGCTTCGGCGTCGGAAACTCCCATCGCCCCGGCCTCGCGGATGACGATGACACGGCGCTCGGTGCCAAAGGGCGGCGTGGATGCCGACCCGAGAGCCGCGGCGACGATGGGCGGGCCGTCGGCGGCGGGGGCTGAATCGGCGTCGCCGGCGTCACTCCGCGGGGCCAGCGAGAACTCTTCGAGGGCGAGGCTCGGGTCATCGGCGCCGAGGAGCTCAGCGATCAACGCTTTGGTGGCATCGGCCCGGAAGCGGGCATCGTCACCGACGACGAGGTGGACGGCCGGCGCAGAACTCATGCGTTGCCGCCGGAGGACGGGTCGGCTTCGGCTTCGAGGATCCGCTCGACCATTCGCACGACCCGGACCGTACCGGCGACGTCGTGGACGCGCACGATCCGGCAGCCGTGGCTGACCCCGTAGGCCGTGGCGGCCATCGACGGTGCCCGTCGGGCGTCGATGTCGAGGTCGAGGAGAACACCGAGGAACGTTTTGTTGGAAGACGACAGGAGCAGCGGGTAGCCGAGCGACGCAAGCCGGTCGCTCTCCCGGAGCAGCACGGCGCTCTG
>JAICGL010000429.1 GCA_025923175.1 Acidimicrobiia bacterium | reverse complement strand
GGGTCCGACTGGCTCGGCTGGCCAGGGTCCGACTGGCTCGGCTGGCCGGGGTCCGGCTGGCCGGCGGGGTCCGGCTGGGTCGTCTGGTCCTGTGAGTTGGAGGCCGGGTCGCCGGTCTGATCTGCCGGGGGCTCGGGCTGCGGCTCAGGCCCCGGGCCGGTGTGCTCTTCCGGCGGACTCGACTCAGGCGACTTGTTCGGCTTCCAGTCCGGGCCGTACTGGGTCGGCCCCTTGGGGTTCGATTGGTTCACCCGGGACGGCCACGAGATCGTCCCCATCTGCCGGAACCAGGGATCGTCCGACGCCTCCTTGAAGGAGGCGAGGGTCGCCGGTGACGACATGATCCGCCAGTCGCCGTGGGCCCCGTAGTCCACGTCGAAGTACACCACCGCCGCGACGTCGGAGAAGGCGCCGCAGTGCTTGCACTCGGGCGTCTTCGGCTTGTTGATCAGGACGTCGTGGGCGTGGCGCATCCACTCCGGCTTGGCCTCAGGGTCTTCCTTCTGCTCCTGGGCGCCGTACTCGCCGATCATGATCGGCTTCGAGGTCGTCCGGGCGAAGATCATGAACTCGTCGAAGATCTCGAGGACCTGGCGCCAGCGGTCGCCCTGGTTCCGCTTGGAGACGCCCCAGTTGTATCCGTCGGCCGCAACCCAGTCGACGTAGTCGTCGCCGGGGTAGAAGTACGGCCCGGGCGGCTCGTTGTTGGAGTACTTCCGCTTGTCCTTGAAGCCGGCGGCGTTGGCCGTCCAGGTCCAGATGACGTTGGTGGCGCCCTCTTCCTGGAAGATCCGGTACATCCGCTGCCAGGCGGTGACGAACTGCTTCGGCCCCTTGACGGTGCCCTGCTTGCGGGACCCGTCCATCTCCCAGCAGTACCGCATGAAGAACTCGTGGCCGAAGGCCTTCATCTGCTGGGCCGTCCGGCGGATGATGTCGTCCTCGGCCCCGCTGATGATCTTGTTGCTGTCGTGGCAGCCCCACCCGACGAGCGGGATACGGCCGTTCTCGACATCCCAGTACTCGAGCCAGGACAGCCCGTCCTCGGCGATGTCCTCCCAACCACCGTGGTAGTGGTTGTTGATGTCCATCTTCCGGCCCAGGGCTTCCTCGAGGTGGACGATGCCCTGCTCCTCGGGCTCGATCTGGGTGCTGTCGTGGGAGTGGGTGCCCATCAGCGACCCGGTGGCCGGCGCCAGCCGCCCCGGCTTGCGGGGCGGGGCGTCGTAACCCGCCACCGCCTCATAGGTCAGCGAGGCCTGCCGGTCGGTGCCCCGCTCCTCCGCCGCTCGAGCCAGCGGCGGAGCTGTGGCTCCCCCGAGCATGACGAGGGTGAGGGCGGCGACCCAGAGAGCTCTGCGCCGCGAGCGGGCAAAACCGGAGACAGTGGCCACGCAGGACACTGTAACGACATTCACCACAATTTGACCAGCAGAATCAATTCAAATCACGGGGATTCTGGGACACCGCAGCGACGGCTTCGTAGGCGGCGCGCTCAGCCTCGGAGAGCACGCTGGGCACGACCACGTCGACGGTGATGAGCAGGTCGCCCGCCCTGTCGGCGCGGCGAACTCCCCGGCCGGTCACCCGGAGCCGGCGGCCGGGCTGCGTGCCCGGCGGGATGCGGACGGTGACGGTGTTCCCCTCCAGTGTCGGTACAGGAATCGCTGCTCCCAGGGCCGCCTCCGCCGGTGTCACCGGCACGCGGATGGTGAGATGGTCGCCCTCCCGCCCGAATCGCGCATCGGGCTCGACCTGGACCACCCCCTCGACGGCACCGTCCTTTCGCCGGATCCGTAGCCTGGCGCCGTCGCGGACGCCGGCCGGCACCCGGACTTTGACCGGCCGGCTCCCCGGCACGGTCCCGACCGCCCCGCAGACCGTGCAGGCCCGTGAGGCGGGTCGGCCCCTCCCGCCGCAGTGGGCGCAGATGTGGCGGACGGGAATCTGGCCCGCGCGGCGGGTGATCGAGCCGGTGCCGCCGCATTCGGGGCAACCCTGCGGGTCGGGCTGTTCGAGGCCGGTGCCGCCGCAGCGGCCGCACGGCCGGTTCTCCGCCAGCTCGACCGTGGCGATGGTGCCGAGGACCGCTTCCTTGAAGGTGATGCGCACGACGGGCCGGTCGGGCGGCATCGATCCCGCAGCCGGCTCTTCGCCGGAGGCCGGCCCGGCGGGGGCGCGGGACGTCCGGTCCGGGCGGCGGGTGACCGGAATCCTGATCCCGGCGCCCCGCCCCTGCCGTCCCGCGTCGTAGTGGCGCCGCCGCACGGAGTCGCCGATCACGTCGTAGGCGTCGGTGATCTCCTGGAACCGCTTCGAGCCCGCAGCCGGGTTGCGGTCCGGGTGATGCTCGCGGGCGAGGCGGCGGTAGGCCCGGATGATCTCGTCGGCAGTGGCGGTGTCGGGCACGCCGAGAATGTCGTAGTAGTTGGCCGCCCTGTCGCCGTCCTCCCGGGCCATCCCGCCGCCTCCTCCTGTGCGCCTCCCCCGGCGGGCCGCCGTCAGGCGGCGCCGCCGTCCACCACCTCGGCATCGACGACCTCGTTGTCGTCGGCCTCGGCGGCGGACTGAGGGCCGCCCTGGTGCTGGGCGGCGGCCTCCCGGTAGAGGCGCTCGGTGAACGTCTGGCTCGCCTGTGTCAGCCGCTCGGTGGCCGTTCGTATCGCCCCCACGTCGCTACCCGCGAGGGCTCCCCTCAGCTCGGACAGGCCGGCGTCGACCTGGTCACGCTCGGGGCCGGTCAGCTTCCCGCCCTGCTCGGCGAGGAGCTTTTCGGTCTGGTACACGAGCGCATCGGCATGGTTGCGGGCGTCGGCCTCCTCCCGGCGGCGCCGATCCTCGGCGGCGTGGGCCTCGGCGTCGCGCACCATCCGGTCGATCTCGTCGCGGGACAGCGACGACTGGCCGGTGATCGTCATCGACTGCTCCTTGCCCGTCGCCTTGTCCTTGGCGGACACGTTGACGATGCCGTTGGCGTCGATGTCGAACGTGACCTCGATCTGGGGCATGCCCCGGGGCGCCGGCGGGATGCCGACCAGCTGGAACTTGCCGAGCGTCTTGTTGTACGCGGCCATCTCCCGCTCGCCCTGGAGGACGTGCACCTCGACGGAGTCCTGGTTGTCGTCGGCCGTGGTGAACAGCTCCGAGCGCGTGGTGGGGATCGTCGTGTTCCGCTCGATGAGCTTCGTGAACACCCCGCCCTTGGTCTCGATCCCGAGCGACAGGGGAGTCACGTCGAGCAGGAGCACGTCCTTCACCTCGCCCCGCAGGACGCCGGCCTGGACGGCGGCACCGACGGCCACGACCTCGTCGGGGTTGACGCCCCGGTGCGGCTCCTTGCCGGTGAAGTCCTTGACCAGCTCATAGACGGCCGGCATGCGCGTGGAGCCACCGACGAGGATTACGTGGTCGATATCGCTCTTGTCGACCCCGGCGTCCTTGATGGCCTGCTGCAGCGGGCCGAGGCAACGCTCCACGAGGTCAGCGGTCAACTCCTGGAACTTGGCCCGGGTCAGCTTGAGGTCGAGGTGCTTCGGGCCCTCCGCGTTGGCCGTGACGAATGGCAATGTGATGGAGGTCTCCGCCACCTGCGACAGCTCGATCTTGGCCTTCTCCGCCGCTTCCTTCAGACGCTGGAGCGCCATCCGGTCCCGGCTGAGGTCGACGCCTTCGGTGTCCTTGAAGGTCTTCACCACCCAGTCGATGACGCGCTGGTCCCAGTCGTCCCCGCCCAGGTGGGTGTCGCCCGATGTCGACTTGACCTCGAAGACCCCGTCGCCGATTTCGAGGACCGAGACGTCGAAGGTGCCCCCGCCGAGGTCGAAGACGAGGACGGTCTCGTCCCGATCCTCCTTGTCGAGGCCATAGGCCAGCGCGGCGGCGGTGGGCTCGTTGATGATGCGCAGGACCTCGAGCCCGGCGATCTGGCCGGCCTCCTTGGTCGCCGTCCGCTGGGCGTCGTCGAAGTAGGCCGGCACCGTGATCACGGCCGAGGTGACCGGCTGGCCGAGGTATGCCTCGGCGTCGCGCTTCAGCTTCTGAAGCACGCGGGCAGAGACTTCCTGGGCGGTGTAGCGCTT
>JAICGL010000428.1 GCA_025923175.1 Acidimicrobiia bacterium | reverse complement strand
GTCTAGGAGGAACTTGGCGGTGTGCTCGGGCCAGCGGTGGATGTCGTCGTAGACGAAGTGCGCGATCCACCAGTCCAGGAGCTCATTGGTCTTGCCGGCGTTGCGGTCGACGTCCTCCCGGGCGGCATGGGCTCGGACGCTGTCGATCTCGATGCCAAAGATGAGTTCCGGATAGGCGAAGTCGATCGAGCGCCGTCCGACCGGGTGCTGCCGGACGGGCATCGGAAGGTTGTATCTGCGAATCACGAGGTTGAGGACATCATCCTCCAACTCAGACTCGGTTGGCCGCTGCCCGGCGGCGAATGGGATCAGGAGATCCCTCAACAGCCTGGCCCCGGGATGCCGTGGTGTCACTCGTTCCAGGGCCTCTTGCAGCTTGCGTATGCCTACGCTCCTCTTGTGCAACGCGCCGTTGAGGGCGCCCTCTACGAGGAGAGGACTGGCATCACAAAGGTCGAGCAGAGTCCGAGCACGGCTGGTGATTGGAATGCCCCGCAACATCTCTACATCCGAACTGTCGAGTCGGCGGGTCCGCCGGATCGTGTCGGCATCGGAGGACGGTGTGTGGTCCCGCCGGGTGAGCACCTCGACAGTCGGCGTCTCGAACTTCCTGAAGCCCCAGAGGTAGGCGGCACACCGGTGCGACGCGACGCCGTTGACTGACAGACATAACGCCAGGACCTGCTGTTCGAAGCTGGGGGGCGCTCCTGCTAGGGCGAAGACGCCCGGGTACAACTCGAAGACCAGCCCCGCAGTCTTCTTGTAGGTGAGGATGCGCCGAGAGAGCCCGGCGTCTGTCCACTGGACGGCGGTGAAAAGCCCGCATTGACGAGCGGCGAGGGTGAGGATTGCTTCCACCCGGCCAGTCCAGCCCGAAGAGGGGTGGCGGAGCGACCGAATTACTGGCTCTTCGATGTGAAGCGGCGCAGAGGAGCGAAGTGCTCCAGGTGTTCCACACGGGCGAGGGCGGCGGTGCGGTGCTCTTCAAACAGTTCGTGTTTGCCTGCGTTCTGGTCGGCGAGGACGGCGCGGCAGTGGTGGATCAGGCGGCGATCGCGGACGTCCTGGAGGAGGTCGTCGAGGTGCTCTTTGCCGTTGGGGAGGGCGTCGAGGGCGGCGCGGACCTCTGCGGTGTAGGCAGCGCGCCAATGCGTGTACAGAGCCAGGAGGACGACGGCGATGAGAGAATAGCGAAGCACGGCGCGATTCTGGCCTGCGAGGATGGGTGGCATGGACGCGACCAGAGTCGACAAGTGGTTGTGGGCCGTCCGGCTCTATAAGACCCGTTCGGCGGCGACGGAGGGGTGCGCGGCCGGCCACGTGCGAGTCAATGGTGCACCGGCCAGGGCCGCCCATCCGGTGCGGGTCGGAGACCGGGTCGAGGCCCGCGTCCACGGCCGCCAACGGATCCTCGAGGTGGTCCAGATCATCGAGAAGCGTGTGAGTGCCCCCCTGGCTGCCGAAGCCATGGTCGACCACAGCCCGCCACCGCCGGAGAAGGACTGGTACCTCGACTTCGCCCGTGACCCCGGCGCCGGCCGTCCGACCAAAAAGGATCGCCGCGCAATGGACCGACTCCGGAACCCCGAGTGAACGACCCCGTCGAACTGGGCCCTGATGAGACCCACCTGGCGTTCGCGGCAATGCGGGTGCTGCGCCCCCACATCGAGGCCGTCGACGAGTTCGTCGCGCGCGTCAACGATGCCCAACGCCCCGAGGGCTATCGCCTCATTGCGTCTTCGGCCGAGGGCGACGTCGTCTCAGCCGCCGGTTTCCGCCGCCTCCACACCCTCGCCTGGGGCGACGTGCTCTACATCGACGACCTGGTCACGCTGGAGTCCCACCGGGGCCAGGGCCATGCCCACCGCCTCCTGGAATGGATCCTCGCCGAAGGCCGCCGTCTCGGCTGCGCGCAGATTCACCTCGACTCCGCACCCCACCGCCACGCCGCCCACCGCCTCTACATGAGCGAGGGCTTCCACATCTCGACCTTCCACTTCTCCCGGGAGACCTGACCCGCCAGGAGGGAACTTCCTACTTGGGCGGCTGTTCGTGGTAGGCGGGGGGTCCGTCAGGGTTGCCGCCCTCGCGTGTGCCGGGCGGCGGCACCTCCTCGTCGCCCGCCTCTTCACCTGGCGGTGCAACGGGTTCGCCACCGGGCGCTGCTGCGTGGCCGGGTTCACCGGAGGGAATCGGCCGATGAGGATCGACCCTGTCGTCGTGTTCTGTGCTCATGGGCCGTGCCTACCCCGCGGCCCCGCGGTTCTCACCTGGCTCCGGGGACGGACGCGGCGAGGCCCGGGTACCCCCCCGCACCCGGGCCTCGCTCATCGGGAAAACCTGTCTTCAGGGCTCAAGAAGGGGCAGGTGAACCTCCCGAGCCTTCTCGCCAGGCTCGGCCCTGAATGAAGATCCCATTGTGTACCAGGAAACCGCGGATGATGTTGCCGTTGACGACAGCATCCTTGCCGGTGAACCCGGACTTCTCCACGAACTCCTCGATGGTGTTGTTCATCGTGATGCGCTTCTTCGCGGCGATGGCAGTGTGGCCGTCCTTCGTGGTGCGGAGCAGTCCGCTCACGAGCTCGCCCGGATTCTGGCCGGTGTGATCGCAGAAGTCTGCCAGCAGCGCCAGCTTGTGCGCCTGTATTTCGGCAGGATCGTCGTCGAGCTTGGCGCTCTCGAACCAGCGCCGCACCGCCGGGTCCTGGGCCAGGTCGGCCGCCGGTGTCACTCCGGCAGACCGAAGCGCTGCGCCAGCGCCTTGACCTCCGCCCGCCGCTTCTCGGCGTCGACCGGGTCCTGGATCAGCCCGTCCTTCTTGAGCTGCTCGGTGACCTCGGGGATTTCCTCCCACGGCGTCGAGGCGTTGCCGACGAAGCACTGCGTCGACAGCGGGCGGCGGGGCCGCTGGCCGCCGGTCAACGGGTCCTCGGCCGGGTAGCCGACGAGCAGCAGGTGGAGCGGCAGCCAGTGGTCGGGGACGCCGAGGGCCGTCTTGGCCACTTCGGTGTTGAAGGCGTGGAGGCAGACGCCGAGACCGGCGTCGACGGCGGCCAGCATGCCCTGGTTGATGGCCACGCCGGCGTCGATGGCGCCGATGTAGGCAAGGATGCTGGGGTCGGAGGCGATCGGCTTCAGCACCGTGGCCCAGACCACCTCGTCGACGTAGGCCTCGGACCAGCCGTGGCTGGCGTTCAGCGCGCCGAGCTGCACGAGTTCCTTCAGCCGGCCCTGGGCTCCCTCGGTGTAGGAGAGGTCGAGGTAACAGAACATGTGGACGGGAGCCATGTCGATCTCGGCTGTCGTGGTCGGCGTCTTCAGCTGCTCGAGCACCTCGGCGTCGAGCTCGTCCCGGAAGACGACGATGGTCTTGACGAAGTCGGCGTTGACCGCCCGCGACGAGCGGTTCATCGCCTCCAGCATGTACTGGATCTTCTCTCTCTCGACCGGCTTGTCGGGTTCGAAGTAGCGGATGCTGCGCCGGTTGCCCATGACCTGCTTGATGTCCATCTGCCTCTCCTTTTGAGACCGACTACTTCGCTTCGCCAGACCTACGAACGGGACAGAACAGTGATGACGATGGCGGCCGGGTCGGTGCCGAGGAAGCCGCCGCCGTTTTCGGCCAGTGCTACCTGTGCGCCTTCCACCTGGCGGGCGCCGCAACGGCCCCGCAACTGGTCGGCCAGCTCCACGAGCTGGGCGCAGCCGGTGGCGCCGATCGGGTGGCCCTTGGCCAGCAGGCCCCCGCTGGGGTTGACGGGCACCCGCCCGCCGAGGGCGGTCTCGCCCGACGCCAGCAGCTTCGGGCCTTCCCCGGGCCCGCACAGGCCGAGCTCCTCGTAGATCATGAGCTCGGCCGGAGCGGCGGCGTCGTGGACCTCACAGACGTTGAGGTCCTCCGGGCCCACGCCAGCCATGTCGTAGGCCTTGGCCACCGCCCGCTCCACCGCGCCGGGCTCATCCGGGGTGCGGTCCCGGCCCGACACCAGCGCCGTGGCCCGGATCCGGACGGTCTCCGCCCCGAGGCGCCGGGCGGCGTCCTCCGAGCAGAGAACGACGGCCGCCGAGCCGTCGCCGATCG
>JAICGL010000427.1 GCA_025923175.1 Acidimicrobiia bacterium | reverse complement strand
TCACCCGCCGGCTGGGAGTTCTCCTGGCCGGACAGTAACGGGAATCCCGTTGAGGACGGCGGTGCCCGACAGCGGGTCGAAGCGGTCGTCCTCGGCCAGGACGTTGCTGTTGACGCCGGCGTAACGGCCCGCAACACCGAGGCGGGCGCCGGGACGGTCGTGCCCCCAGCCGTGGGGGATGCTCACCACTCCGGGGCGGATGTCCTTGGTCACTTCGACCGGAATGGTCACGGCTCCCGCTCGCGACGTGACCTCGGCCGGCTCGCCGTCGACGAGCCCCAGCCGGTCGGCGTCGTCGGGGTGGACCAGCAGGGTGCACCGCGGCTTGCCCTTCACCAGGATCGACACGTTGTGCATCCAGGAGTTGTTCGATCGCAGCTGGCGCCGGCCGATCAGCACCATGCCGTGGCCGTTCTGGCGGTCGTCGAGTGCCGCCCGGAGGCGGGCGACGTCGGCCACCAGCGACTCGGGGGCGAGCTCCACCATCCCGCTCGGCGTGCGCAGCACGTCGGGAAGCCGGGGCTCGAGCGGGCCGAGGTCGACGCCGTGCGGCGCGGCCAGCAGCGTGTCGAACGTCAACCCGTCGGGGCGGGCACCGAACCCGTCGCCGTAAGGCCCCGTCCGCAGCATCAGGTCGAGGAGGCGCTCCGGGCCGCGCCGGTCGCCGAGCCCGGCGATCAGCTCGTCGGCGTCGCGGCCCCGCACCGGACTCGACTCGTCGGCCACCGCCGCCGCGGCAGTCAACCGCACGATCTCGTCGTCGACCAGCGCCGGGTCGGCAGCGTCCGGTTCGACACCGGCGGCGACCAGGCCGAGGCGGGCCAGGACCTCCCACTCGTCGGGCGTGCCCGGGTCGCGAGGCAGGACCGGCGGCGTGTAGCGGGCGACGTTGCGCACTGCGAGCTGCGAAAGAAAGACGTCGTAGTGACCTCGCTCGAGCGGTGACGGGACGGGCAGGATCACGTGGGCGTGTCGGGTCGTCTCGTTGACGTAGGGGTCGACGGCGACGTAGGCGTCGAGGCCGGCCAGGGCGGCGTCGAGCCGGTCGGAATTGGGGGTCGACAGCACCGGGTTGCCGGCCACGGTGACGAGGCCGCGGATCTGGCCCTCGCCCGGCGTGTCGATCTCTTCGGCCAGGCAGACAACGGGCAGTTCGCCGAGGCTCTCCGGCAGGCCGCGGACCCGGCTCCGGTGCCGCCCGAGGCGGACGCCACGGCCGAAGCGGGGTGCGCCCCGGGTGTTCGCTCCGCCGATGGCCGCCCGGGCGAACATCGCGCCGCCGGGGCGGTCGAGGTTCCCGGTGGCGGCATTGACGACGTCGACCAGCCAGGACGTGATCGTGCCGAACTCGGCGGTCGTGGTGCCGATGCGCCCATAGACGCAGGCGGTGGGGGCTGCCGCCAGGGCGCGGGCGAGCCGCCGGATGGTGCCCGCGGGCACGCCGGTCACCGGCTCGACGGCTTCCGGGGTGAACGGCGCGGCGAGCCCGAGGACGTCATCGAGCCCGCTCAGGTACGGCCCCGCCGGGCCGGGGTCGACGAGCCCCTCGGCGGCGAGGACGTTGAGGAGAGCGAAGAGCAGGAAGGGATCGGCGCCGGGCCGGATGGCGACGTGCTCGTCGGCCATCTCGGCGGTGGCCGTGCGGCGGGGGTCGACCACCACCACCCGCCCACCGCGGGCCCGGATGGCCTCGAGCCGCCCGGGCCAGTCGGGCGCGGTGGCCAGGCTCCCGTTGGAGTCGACCGGGTTGGCCCCGAGCAGCACGAGATGGTCGGTGCGGTCGATGTCGGGGACGGGCACGCTGAGCGGAGCGCCGAACAGGAGCCCCGAGGAAATCTCCTTCGGCCGCTGGTCGACCGTGCTGGCGGTGAAGACGTTGCGGGTGCCGAGCGCCTTCACGAACGGCTTGACGTACAGCTGCCCGCCCAGGTTGTGGACGTTGGGGTTCCCGAGGTACACGCCCAGGGCCTGCCGCCCGTAGGCGGCGACGACCCTACCGAGGAGGCGCCCGGCCGCGGCGAATGCCTCGTCCCAACCGACCTCGACGAAGCGGCCGTCGCGCCGCACGACGGGGGCGCGCAGCCGGTCGGGGTCTTCGTGAAGGTGCTTGAGGGCCGGCCCCTTGGGGCAGAGGTACCCGGCGCTCCACACGTCGTTGCGATCACCCCGGATGCGGACGACCTCGTCGGCGGCCGACAGCCCGACTTCGAGCCCGCAGCCGGCCTCGCACAGCGGGCAGATCCTCAGTGCCGTCCTGCTGACCGGTGGAGCTGCTCGCACCTCAGTCACCCCCGGCGCCCGCGGGGCCGAACCTCGGCGCCGTTGTGCCTTCGGCGCTCGTCACCAGTCGACAGAGGTGACGTCCGGGACGAGCCCGACCGGCGCCTGGGTACCGCTGCGGCGGTAGAGGCGGCCGCCGTCGACGAAGAGGAGGTGCGCGCCGCTGGAGTCGAAGTCCAGGACGGTCACCCGCCGCCCTGCCGGGAGCAGCGGAGTGGCCAGGCGGCGCTCGACGTCGATCAGCAGGGCCCGGGGCGGGCCTGTGTAGTTGTCGTCGAAGCAGCACTCGAAGCGGTTGTTGAACAAGCCGAGGAGCCCGCTCGTGGGTTGCCAGGCGGGGTGGTTGGAGTTGCCGCCCCCGTCGGGTACCACGACCTCGACGGTCTGGCCGAGGTCGGCGTCGGTCTCCGTGTTGAGCACCGAGACGGAGTCGCCTTCGTAGGACAACGTGTACGCCAGCCGGAGCGAGTCGGGGGCCCAGTCGATCTCGCTGATGACGGCGTCGGTGAAGAGGGGGGTGGCGAACTCCGGAGTGTCGGGGTACCGCCACGTCCGCTCGGCCCCGGTCTGGAGGTCACGGACGACGACGGCGTTCTGGCAGTGCCGCTCCTCCTGCGACGGAGCCGCGACGGCGTAGGCCAGCTTTCTCCCATCTGGACTGACCGCCGGGGACACGCCGGTCAGGATCGCCACCGACGACAGGCTCCCGTCGGCGGGCACCCGGTAGATGGTCGCCGCCCCGCAGTCCCCGACGAGCGAGTAGTACACCTGGCTCCGGTCAGGGGTGAGCGTGACGCCCTGCAGGTAGGGGAAGCCGCCGGTGGTCGCCTCGGGATGGTTGGCGAGGGTGCGCAGGGTGTCGCCGTCGTGACCGTCGAGCATCACGACGGAGCCACCGACGATGGCGGCGATCTCAACAGGACGGGGTGCTTTGGCTGACGGCCGCCCGGCGCGGGCCAGCGTCGTGGCGACGCCGTCGTCTCCGGCAGAGGGGGGCGCAGCCGGAGACTTGCCACCGGCCTGGGTCACGACCGGGTTGTCGCCGGCCTGGAAGGCCAAAACTCCAATGAACACAAGGGTTGCCGCCACGGCCACGGCCACAAGGGGGCGCTTCGCCGCCATTCCCTGTTCATGGCCCGTCAGGCGATCGCCCACCCAGCCCCCTACGTCGTGCGCCGCTGCACGTTGGCGTCACAACCTACAGGCCCGCGGCTGATTCCTCCGGCCTAAAACGCCCCGAATCGCGACATCGGGGAGATTTTTTTTCTACCCCCCTCGTGACCTCGGCCGGAGCGTCCTCGCCGGTGAGATCCGTGGGAGTGATCACTACTAGAATTTGCACTCGTGAAGACCGCCAAGCGCATGCGCGTCGAGGAACTGGCCGGGAAGGCCGGCGTGTCGGTCGACACCGTGCGCTTCTACCAGAAGCAGCGGTTGCTGCCCCCGCCCGTCCGTGAAGGACGGGTCGCCTGGTACACGCCCGAGCACCTGGCCCGGATGGACCGGGTCAAGGAGCTGCGCCGCCGGGGCTTCACGCTGGCCGTCATCCGCCGCTTCCTCGACGGCGAGCTCGACCGGGCCGATGAGCCGCTGGCCGCGGCGGTGTCGGAGGCCGCCAGTGCGGGCGGCGACGAGGAGTTCGTGACCGCCGAAGAGCTCGCTGCCCGGTCGGGCGTGCCGCTCCCGCTGATCGACTCGCTGGCCCGGGAGGGGCTGCTCGTGCCCCGCCTCCACCAGGGCGAGCCGAGCTACACCACCGACGACGTCAGCATCGTGTCGGCGGGGTTGCGACTGCTGCAGGCCGGGTTGCCCCTG
>JAICGL010000426.1 GCA_025923175.1 Acidimicrobiia bacterium | reverse complement strand
GTGGTCACGTTGTGGCCGGCCACGCTGCTCACGGGTGTGATGCAGGTACGCCGGGCCACACCGTCGATGTGGCTGGTGCAGGCACCGCAGAGGCCCATGCCACAGCCGTACTTGAGGCCCTTCACGTCGAGGCGGTCACGCAGGACCCAGAGCAGTTCCTCGTCCTTGTCGGCGTCGACCGAGACCGGGTTGCCATTGAGGTTGAATGTGATCACCGGCATCGTTATCAGGCTCCGTACTCGTTGAGCGGGAAGTTGCGGGGCTGCTTGCCTGTGGCCCGGGCCCAGGCGTTGGCCGCGGCACCAGAGGCGGCGGGCACACCGAGTTCCCCGATTCCGCCGGGCGTGACGTTCGAGGCGGGCAGGATGCTGACGCTCATGTCGGGCGTCGAGTCGAACATGCGCGTCCACCTGTAGTCGTGGAAATTCGACTCCCGGGTGGCGCCGTTGTCGACGTGGAGACCGGCCCGGAACACCAGGGCGAAGCCGTCGTGGGCCTGACCCAGCAGGCTCGACTTGGTGCCCTCGGGGTTCACGCAGAAGCCGTTGTCCACGGCGATGTGGCAGGCGGCCATCCGCGGCTCCTTGCCCCGTGTGTCGATCGTCATCACGTAGGCGGCGATCGACTTGTACTCGTCGTGCATACCGATGCCCTGGGCCACGCCGGCCGGGAGCTTCTTGCCCCACTGGGCCTGCTCGGCGGCCTTGGCGAGGACAGCGCGGTGCCGTTCCGACTCGAGCATCTCCATGCGGTAGTCGAACTCGTCCTTGCCGAGCGACCGGGCCAGCTCGTCAATGACGATCTCGTTGACCCCGCCGACCTGGCCCGAGTAGACCACCCGCCACGCCGCAGTGGGCTTGGCCAGCAGGCGCTGCTTCAGCGTGATGGCCGTGGGACCGGTCTTGTAGAAGACCTTCTGCGTGTGGGCGAAGAAGTACTGGCAGACGCCCTCGTTGTTGTACTCGGTGAGGCCCTGCGTGGCGATGTCACCGAGACCGTGACGGAGGTCCATCTCCGGGCAGGCCATGCGGTGCTCGAAGGCGACGACATCACCGTTTGCCACCGTGGCCTTGACGTTGTGGATGGAGACCGGACGGGTCCGGCCGTGCTTGATGCCTTCCTCACGCAGCCACTGCAACTTCACCGGCTTGCCGAGCCGCTGGGAGATCTGCGCGGCGTGGACGTCCTGGTCGTGGAACAGGTGACGACCGAACGCACCACCGGCCGGGTTGACGTGGTAGAGCACGTCCTCGACCTTGATGCCGAGCGTCTCAGCGATCTGCCGCTGGAGGATAGCCGGCACCTGGGCGCCGCCCCAGCCCTCGTACTTGCCGTTCTCGAACTTGCCGGCGGAGCTGTTCTCCTCCATGGGGGCGTGCGGAACGTAGGGCCAGCGGAACGTGCCCTCGACGCCCTCGCCCGGAGAGGTCACCTTGTCGATGATCCCGTTGAGCATGTCGTCGATCTGGGCGTCGGACAGCTGGTCCATCGGCCCGGTGCTCCACTTGATCTTGAGCGCGTCCTTGCACTTCTTGGCGATCCCGAAGGTCTCGGCGGTGACCGCCACGCCCTCGGGGATCAGGTAGTCGGGCATGCCGGGGATGTGGGTGACGGCGATGAAGCCCTTGATCTTCTTGGCTTCGGAGTCGTCGATCGACAATACCGAGGCGCCGTGGGTGGCGGCCATGGCGAGAACGGTGGGGAGGAACTCCTTGGACGAGTGGAGGTCCAAGGGGTAGGGATAGGTGCCCTGGACGATCTTCTCGAGGCCGTACTTGGTCCGCGGCTTGCCGATGAGATTGAAGTCCTTGGCCGTCTTCGGGGTGGCCGTGGGGGCCTGGACCAGCTTCGAGGCGAGCTCCGTGATCTGGCCATAGGTGACCTTCTGGCCGTTGGTGGCGACGACGTGGCCGTCCTCCGTACGGAGCTGGCTCACGGGAATCCCCATCGTCTGGGAGGCGGCCGCCAGCAGCTGGCCCCGCATCTTGGCGCAGACGATACGGATCGGGTCCCACATCACCCGGGTGTTGTGCGAACCACCGGTGATCTGCGCTGCGCCCCACTTCTGCTGGGCCGGTGACAGCGCCACGTCCATGTTCTCGTAGGCGGTGTCGAGATTGTCGGCCACCATCACGGCGACGGTGGTCATGATGCCCTGGCCGACCTCCATCTTCGGAAGCTCGAAGTACACCCGGTTGTCGGGCTTGATCTCGATCTTCAGGTCGTAGATGAAGGGCTGCTGGCTGGCGATGAAGATGTCGGTGAAGTCCTGGACGTCCGGGAGTTCATCGGTCTTCGTGGGAAAGGCGCCGACACCGTCGGCAAAGCCGAGACGGGCGGCGACCGCCAGCGTCGGCCCTGCGATCAAAAAGCCCTTCAGGACTCGGCGCCGATCGACGCGATTGTCAAGGAATGTCATTCAGGCTCCTCCAAATGATTCGTTCGGCCAGCTGCCTCGACGAACCAGCCCCCCGTCGAAGGGTCCAACCTAGGTTCAAGGTAACTAGCCAGCTGCGGGCTGGTTCGGTTGACCAGCACTCCTCTGCGCTGACGTTGCATGTGGGCCTAATTCGGTCCCACTTGGGACAATCTGCACGCTTTGAGTCGCCTTATGCAACAGTCTTTCGAAGAGCGGGAGCCGAGTGGTGGTACTTCAGCGGAGGGGTCGCCCATGTTTCAAGGGTTTCCGGGCCAGGAGTGTTCTCATCGCGACATTTGGAGAACTGTTCTTATGAGAACACTTTTTTGGGACATAGGCCACGATGAGATACATTGTCTCTGGTCGTTCGAACCGGGCTCCTGAGCGAAACCGATGGCGCTCCAGTAGCTCGAAGACGAGCTGACCGTACTCGAGCTTCCCTCTAGGCTCATCCGCTCGGCCGGTGACGGGTGTGCAATTGGCATGCATGAGCCCGTCACCAGGCCGGGTGGACTCCCTGAGGGCCTCCGAGTCCGGCGGTCCAAAAAGCCGCCATCAGTCACGCGTCGGATCGGCGTAGCGCCGTAAATATTGCTGGGGAAAAGGCCTATCTCGGGCTGCAATCGACGTACCCTGATCTGCCTAAACCTTCACCCGATTCCCTCGGCCTCTCAGGACGAAGACGTTGCGCTCTCGAACCCGGTTCCGACGGCGCCGGCGACGGTGGCCATGGATGCCACCAGCCATACGACGCTGAGCTGCGTGCCCATTCGGAACGAAGGGCACATGCGTGTCGATCCTGCCGCGGGTGGGGCTTCTGACTCGGGAGCAGGGGTAGCCCACTCCGCACAACTCGAGCCATTCCGGCACGAGCAGGAGAAGGACGGAGACGTCATGACCGCAGTGCCGAGTCACGTGCGCACCTCGGACCGGGACGTTGCCTACGGCAACTCCGACACTTACGACGACCCACAGATCGAGCGGGAGCGCGAGCACACCACCGAGACCCGACGGTCCTTTGCTACCACCGAGTTCTGGACCATGCTGGTCGCCGCTGCCGCGATCATGTTCTCGGCCTACACCCAGGACGGATTCGGCATCGACCACGGCTGGACGCTGGTGGCAGCCGTCGTCGTCGGTTACATGCTGAGCCGCGGCATCGCCAAGGCCGGGTCGTACGAGTCCTACTCGCGCCGTTCGTAGTCGGGCACTGCGGCACGCTGTCGCTCGTAGCTCAACGGAAGAGCACTGACTACGGTCAGAGGTTGGGGGTTCGAGTCCCTCCGAGCGCGCTAACCAGATGCAGGTCACAGGCCATTTCTGGGGCGCTGGTTATCTCCAGGCGGAGCGCGGGTAGTTGCTCCCGCAGTATTCAGTGCGCCCACCCCGGACCCTGGTGGTGCAGTTTCCTCCTGTTACTCAGGGATTGACCACAACAAGGGAAGGACTGGGGCGGGATGACAACGCCAAAGAGGTCTAGCTCTGCGTCGAAGAAGGCGCCGAGTACGAAGAAGGCGGCCGCCGCCGCTACCGGTCCCCGCTCATCTGACGGGGCCGTCGGGGCGGCGGTGCGGGACGAGGCACTGCGGCCGAGTTGGGCCCAGTCCGGTGATCAGTTGACGACGGCGCAGGGCGTGCGGGTGGAGGACACCGACAACACGCTGCGGGCGGGATCG
>JAICGL010000425.1 GCA_025923175.1 Acidimicrobiia bacterium | reverse complement strand
GGCGGCAGCGGGCTTGCGGGCCGAGTCCACCGTCTTCTTAGCCACGGCGGCCAGTGTCTTCGTCTGGTCGAGGGCGGCGACGAGGCCGTCGACGCCGAACACCCGGCAGAGGTGGTCGCGCAGGTCGAGCCCCTTGGTCTCTGCGAAGACCGTGCTGCTGTGGAGCATGGCCAGCCGGGCGAGAAAAGCCGGTTCGGCGCCGTACTCCTCGGCCAGCAGCGCTTCCAGGGTCTCAGGCGATTGGGCTTCACCGTCGAGGATGACGGTGGGCGTGGTCGACCCTCGCGGCTTCGCCGGATACGGCCGGGTCACGTTGAGAAGGCGACCGCTCGGCAGTTCGACCTCGACCGAGGCCGAGGTGGTCCCCGTCCGGGCGACGCGGGCCGCCCCCTCGCGGGCCGGGGGGACGAAGCCGAAGAGGGCGAAGCGGGCGCCCTCCACGATCGACGACTTCCCGACACCGTTGGGCGCCACGACGAACGTCGCTCCGGGGCCGAGGTCGAGCTCGAGGTGCTCGTAGGCCCGCCAGTTCTCGAGCGTGAGCCGGCGGATCACGAGTGGTCGCTCGCGGAAATCACGTGGATGTATCGCCGAGTCAGGGTCGTCGCTGGCAAGGACGCACGACGAGGCGGAGTAGTTCCTCCGCCGAGGAGGAAGACGCCGCCAGCGGCGGGCCTGGCCGGCGAGACGCCACGATGATTTCCGCGAGGGGCCACTAGCAGTCCTCGTCGAGAATCGCGGCGACGTCGACGTCGGGTTGGTTCAGCGCTTCCTCGACGAGCCGGGTGATCGCCGTCTTGTGGCGCTTCACCCGCTCGTAACCCGGCCGCTTGCCTTCGGTCTTGAAGCCCTTGGCGGAGGTCTCGACGGTGCGGACGGCGTCGGCCGACACGTCAACCGCCAGCGCTCGCGGGTCGAGCGCCTGGCCTTCGACGAAGGTGCGGGCCAGCCGGCCGAACGGGCTGATGGTGGCGTCGAGGAACTTGGAGAGGGCGATACCGACCGGCGCTGGCGGCCGGCTCTGGCGTGGCGGGCGGAGTTCGCCCGACGGCGTCTCGATGGCGGCGACGACGTCGCGCCGGTCGACGACCACCGCCAGGAACGGTGCGGCGGGTTCGACGAGACAGACGGCGTTGAGCAGCTGGTCGGCGTGGAGCACCTGGCGGGCAACTTCGAGGCGGGCGGCGTCGTTGAGCGGATGGTCGAGGGCGGCGACGAGCACGAAGGCGTCGAGCTCGGCCACCAGCGCCACCGCGCCGAGGTGCTCGGAGCCGGCGGTGGCGGCGGGGCGGGGCGCGATCCGGGCGCCGGGGTGGGAGTCGCCGAGGACCTGGTGGATGGCCTTGAGCAGGTCGGCGCCATCGGTGAGGGTGTCGAGTGGCCACCAGTCCTGGTCGGCCTCGCCGGCGTCGGATGCCCCGATCCCCTCATCGAGCTGGACCGGCGCGCCGGCGTGGACCTGAGCGTGGGCGGTGCGGGCAGCCTCGACGGCGGCCGGGTCGATCGAACCCAGCCGGTCCACCAGGGAGTGCCGGTCGACCGTCGTCTCGACGGCCAGGTGCAGGGCGAGCGGCAGGCCGAGCGGGGAGGCGTCGCCCGGCAGGATCAGGGTGTCGTCGTCGTCCAGGTCGACGTCGAACGAAACGGGCAACGCCACAGCGCCGGCCGGGGTGATCGAGCGCAGCCACACCATGACAACTGCGCCGACACCGGCGCCGGAGCGGCGGGCCCGCCATAGCTCGCCCGCCCGGGGCCCGGCCTCGGGCCGATCGGCGCTCGCCACGGCCGCCTGCACGCCTTCGGGCGCGGCAACTTCGGCCGCCGCCCGGACCAGGTCGGCCAGCTGGGACTCGGTGGGGTCGTCCACAGACGCCTCGTGCTCGTTGGTCATGTCACGTTCATCAGACGTTCGATCGCGTCCGGTTGTCCGGTGGGCTGCTTGCGGGCCCACGCCTTGGCCTGGTCGACGAGATGGAAGAACACCGCTTCGTACCCCTCGTCATCTTGCAACTCCGCTGCCAGCAGCGCCCGCAGGCGGGCCTGGATCTCGGCGGCCTGGCTCGGGCCGACGCCGATCACCGACCGCAGCTCCCGGACCGGCGTGCCGGCCGACGCCAGCAGCAGCCGCTCCCGCCGGTTGAGCATGGCGAAGATCTCGGCCGCCCGCAGACTGTCGAGGACAGAGTCGGCGTGCTGGGGGCCGGCGACGCTCTCGAACGGGTCGCGGTCGTCCGGCGGGTGGACGAGCGGCGTCGGTGTGAGCCCCAGCCTGGGGGCGATGGCCTGGGCGAGCTGGTCGAGGGCCAGGGTGCCGGCCGCCGCGTCGAGGACCCGCCGGCACAGCCGTTCCAGGCTGGCGGCGTCGGCGGCGGGGGCCCGCCGGCGAGTCTGAGCCGACCAGCGGGGGACGTCGACGTGTCGCTCCACGGCCGCCGCCTCGACCAGGACGGCCTGGGGCACCGTCGACGGCGCCGCCGGCTGCTTCTCCACCCGCCAGCGGTCCTCGGCCTCGGCCACGAACTCGTCGCTGCGGCCGAGAACGTCGCGCAACCGCAGCATCAGCCGGCCGATCTCGGTCCGGCGCCCGCCGTCCCGCAGGAAGTTGAGGACCATGCGCTGCAGGATCCGCCGGAAGGAGTCGTCGTCGACAGCGTGCACCAGCAGATGCGCCAGCCGCTTCGGGGTTCGCTCGTCGGCCAGGAACTCATGGGCCGTCTCGGCCACCGCCTCACCGTTCCACGCGGAGCGCTCGCCGGGCGGGGGGAACCCGTGGCCGACCACGACCGTCCGGACGACCCGGTAGAGGAGCCGGGCTCCTTCGGGCCCGAGCCGCCCGTCGGCTCGGAGCTCTTCGAGCGGCGCCATAGGGAGGGGACGCTACACGGACACGAAACTCATCGGTCGCGAACGGTTCGTGGTCAGCGCTTCAAGTACTCGGCGGCGAGCTTCGGTGGGGCGCAGGCCAGCCAGCCGTCGAGCAGCGCCTCACGGAGCGCCTTCTTGCCCGCGACCTTGAGCTGGACGAGCACCGCCGCGTAGCCGTCGAAGTGCGGGATCGTGAAGAACCCCTTGTGCCCGGCGGCCAGCACGGCCTCCTTCTCGTCGAGGTCCTCGACCCGAATGGCGACGATGTCGCCCTCGGGTGGGATCTCGGCGCCGAACCGCTTGATGTCGGCCTTGCTGAATGGCCGTTCCCAAGCGAACGCCTTGCCGGCGACGTTCCAGGTGCGGTAGCGGTAGCTCTGCCCTTCGGTGACCTCCGGCAGCGCCAGTGCCAGCCGGGCCGCCTCCTCCAGAGTCACCATCGTCAGGCGCCCCGGTACGTCCCGAGAGTCCAGAGGTTGCCCTCGGGGTCGCGGACGGTGAAGCCCCTCGAGCCGTAGTCCTCGTCGGCGAGGCCACGAACGACCTCTGCGCCGGCGGCGACGGCCTGCTCGAAGAGTTCGTCGGGGTTGTCGCAGACGACGTAGACCGCGTCGTTGCCCGTCTGTCGCGTGCCGAAGGGACCGGGGTCCTTGCCGTGGGTGCCGAGCATGACGCCGCCGCCGAGCGGCCCGAGCAGTTCGGCGTGCTCGACGATTGACGGGTCGTCCTCCCGGGCGTAGACCGCCGCCTCCTTGAAGTTGAAGGCGTTGGTGAGGAAGGCGATGGCGCCGCGGGCGTCACGGTAGGAGAGGCAGGGCCAGATCATCGTGTCGTTGCTCATGACAGAGAGGATGACGCCTCGGTGACGGCCTCGTCTTGGAAAGATGGAAGATCTTCGGCCAGCAGCTCGCTCGGGGTGCAGCCGGCCAGTTCGAGGAAATCGCGGTTGAGGTGGGCGTGGTCGTAGTAGCCGCACACGGCCGCAACCTGGGCGATCGATACGTGGGGCGGCACGGACTGCAACATGCGGCGAGCCCGCTCGAACCGCACGACACGTGCCGCCAACTTCGGGGCCAGCCCGAACTCCTGCCGGAACCGGTAACCGAGGTGCTGCCGGCTCCAGCCGGTGTCGCGGGCCAGCTGTTCGACCGTGATCTGCCCCCCCGAGGTCACCAGCGTCTCCCAGCTGAACCGGAGCTCCGGAGCCGTGCCGTCGGGATGGAGGCGGCGGGTG
>JAICGL010000424.1 GCA_025923175.1 Acidimicrobiia bacterium | reverse complement strand
GCCGACGCCTATGGACACATGACGGCGGCCCAGGCGGCCCGGCTGGCCGTCGAGGCGGGGGCCCGTCAGCTCGTGCTCACCCACTTCTCCCAGCGCTATCCGGACGACGCCGCCTTCGCAGCCGAAGCGGGCGAGATCTTTCCCGACGTCGTGGCCGTCAAAGACCTCGACCGTGTTCCAGTACCACCCCGCGCCGGGTAAGCGGTCTCGTAATGGAAGTCAACCTCGCAGCAGTGGACGAGTACGCACCCGATACCGACGACCGGCCCCTGGGCGGCTATGCCGCCCTGATGGGCCTCTATGGCGTGAGCGTGGCCGCCGGCGCCGTGGGGCTGCGCCGGAGGAACCGGCCGCTGCCCGACGTGCGTCTGGCCGACGTCGTCCTGGCAGGAGTGGCAACCCACAAACTGGCCCGACGAGTGACGAAAGACAGCGTCACCAGCCCCCTACGAGCCCCATTCACCCGATTCGAGAGCGTCTCGGGCCCGGCCGAACTGCAGGAAAGGGTCCGCGGCCAGGGGCTCCGCAAGGCCGTCGGCGAACTGGTCAGCTGCCCCTTCTGCATCAGCCAGTGGGTGGCTACCGGGTTTGTGTTCGGGTTCCTGACCGCCCCGCGGGCCACCCGCTGGACGGCTTCGGTGTTCACCTCGTTGGCCCTGGCCGATTTTTTGCAGTTTGCCTATGCCTGGGCGGAACAACGGGCAGAAGGATGATGTTGCACCGATCGGTGGAAGATCTGTCGGCTTAGCCCGGTTTGTCGGTAGCGGGGAACTTAAGAAACAGGGTAAGGGTTGCCGACGGACCGAAGAGACCCCTCAGATTTTCCCCGATCCCCCCAGCAAGACATACATCCCCCGGTTCGGGGGGAACCGAATACCTGATGGAGAATTAGGCACAACTTGCGGAACACGTCGCCCCGCGCCGACGTTGTACCGGTGCCCAGCAGAAAAATTCTTTTACAAGGAGTGAGCGGCCATCAGCACCAAGGCTACCCATCGAGACCTTAGCGGTCCCTCCCTCGACTTGGCGCGCCTGTACCTCGAGGAGATCGGCGCCCGTGCCGTACCCGGGCCGGCCGAACAGCTCGACCCGGGCCGACGCGTCGCCGAGGGAGACGAGGCGGCCAAGTGGGAAATGGTCGAGGCCAACCTGCGCCTCGTCGTGTACTGGGCCAAGCGCTACCAGCGCTCGGGGATGGACTTCCTGGACCTCGTCCAGGAGGGCACGATCGGCCTCGTCCGTGCGGTGGAGAAGTTCGACTGGACCAAGGGTTACCAGTTCTCCACCTACGCCACCTGGTGGATCCGCCAGGCCCTCCAGCGAGGGATCCAGCGGACCCGGACGACCATTTACGTCCCGGCCGACGCCGCCGACCGGCGCCGGGCGCTCGAGAAGATCGTCGAAGACCTCGAGGAGCGCCTCGGCCGGCCTCCGACCGAGGAAGAGGTAGTGGCCGAGTCTGGTCTGTCCGGCGATCAGGTCGAAGCGGCGTTCGACGTCGCCCAGGTCGTGGCTTCGCTCGACCAGCCGGCCCGGGCCGGTGGCGAGACGACCCTCGGCGAGTTGGCTGCGGCCGACCAGTCGGCGGCCGTCGAGGAGACCGTCCTCGAAGATGTGGCCAGCGACGAGTTGCACCGGGCCGTGAAGCGTCTGCCGGCGCTGGAGCGGTCCGTGGTCGAAGTCCGCTTCGGCCTGGCCGGCGAGGCTCCGGCCGGTGTGACCGCCGCTGCGGCCAAGCTGCACATGTCCCGCCGCCGCCTCCGCGACGTGGAGGCCCGGGCCCTGGCCCTCCTGGCCGAGAGCCCGGAACTGGCCGGCGGGGCGCAAGCGGCCTAGATGACTGAGCCCGGGCGGGAGCAGATGCTTCCGTCCCGGGCTCCGTCGCGCCTGAGTCCGCTGTATGTGGCGGCCCGCACGTCACAGGTCACGCTGAAGGACGGCAGCCGGGTGCTGCTCCGGCCGGCCCTGTCCACCGATCGGGCGCTGCTGGCCCGGGAATTCGACCGGCTGTCACCGGAATCCCGGTACCGCCGGTTCTTCTCTCCCCTGAAGGTGATGACGCCGAGGTTCCTCGACTACCTCACCTCGATGGACTATGTCGACCATTTCGCCTGGGCCGCTCTCGCCGCCGTGCCGGGGCCGGACGGCGAGCTCCAGGGTCTCGGTGTCTCCCGCTACATCCGCCTGTCTGATCCCACCGCCGCCGAGATGGCCGTCACCGTGGTCGACGACTGGCAGGGCAAGGGGCTCGGCCGGATCCTGCTCGACGCCCTTGTCCTCGAGGCGCTGGAGAAGAGCATCACCCGGTTCGAAGGCGACGTCCTGACAGAGAACGGGCCGATGCAGGAACTTTTGCGGCGGACGGGCGCCACGTTCCGCGCCGAAGGATCCGGTGTCCTGCGCTTCTCGATCGATCTGCCGCCCCGAGAGGAGGCGCTGCGGGGATCGCCGTTCGGCGAACTGCTGCGGGCGGTGGCCAAGGGCGAGGTCGCCCTCTACCAGGCCGAGCGGTGCCCCTGGCTCTTTGGCGTGGGCGCGCTGGACTAAGCGCTCTGGATTACGACTGCAGGGGTAGGAGCGCTTCGGCCATCGCCTCCAGCGTGGCCGTCGGGGTCGCCCCGGGCGGGCCGCTATGGCGGACGACGAACTTCGACACACCGGCGGCGACGAACTCCTCGATCCGGCGGACGGCGCCGTCGAGGCCCTTCGGGATGAGGACGGAGGGGTCGACCCCTGGCCGGCGCCGGGCGATCGCCGCCACGAGTAGCTCCGGTATCTCGCCATCCTGGTAGGTGAGGCTCACCCCGAAGTGCTCCGGATCGATGCGCCGCCCGGCCTGCTCCGCCTCCCGCTCGATGACCGCCCGCCCCGCCGCCGCCTCGTCGGGCGTGATGAGGCTCGGGAGCCAGCCGTCGGACCGTCTCCCGGCCCGGACCAGGGCCGCCTGCGAGCTGCCTCCGACCCACAGTTCCAGCGGTTGCTGGACGGGATCGGGCCGGACCCGCACGCCGTCGACGGTCTCGCCGCCCAGGTAGCGGCGCACCAGATCGAGGGCGCTGTCGAAGGCCTCGCCCCGGGTCTGGCCGTCGGGAAGTGGAAAGGCTGCCCGCTCGGCAGGGTCGGGTAGCCCGAGGCCGAAGGCGACCAGCAGCCGCCCGTTCGAGAGCCGGTCGAGGGAGGCCAGCTGCTTGGCGACCACGGCCGGGTTCCGCCCGGGCAGCACCAGCACCCCGGGCCCGATCTTGAGCCTGGTCGTCACCGCCGCGGCATGCGCCAGCCCGACGATGGGGTCGGGGGTCGCTCGGGAGATGAGCTCGGCCAGCCAGAGGGAGTCGAAGCCGAGGGCCTCCATTGCCGCCACGGCTTCGTTGAACGGGCCCGGGTCGGAGTCGCCGTCGATGCCGAGGATGGTGCCGATCCGGATCTTCATGCGACCTTCAACCTCAACTTGAACTTAGACACCACAAAGCACTCCGGCCTCGTTACGAGACGATCGTTGCATTGCGTATCGGTAGGGGTGAGAATAACACGCGTGGAACTCGACACGGCCCCCACCGTTTGCCGCTACGACGGCTGCACGCTCGGCCCTGAAGGCGGCCCGGCCCCCCTCGTCCAGCCGCTCCGGGGCGGCAACATCCGTGAGTACTGCTCCGACCGCCACCGGATCGCCGCCCACCGGGCGCGCCAGCGCCGACCGATGAGCCACGGATCCACCTGGGTCGATGGAAACGGGTCGGGGGCGCGCGGCCCTGGGTCCAACGGTTCGTCGGGAGTCAGCGGCCCGCCGAGCGCCATCGCCACTTCTCTGGCCTCGCTGGCCACCGACCTCGGGCGCCTGTCGGCCGAGGTCGACACGGCGCTGGCCGCGGCCGACGCCGACCGGGTGGCCCGGGAGCTGCAGGACGCCCACCTCCGGGTCGCCGAGGCCGAGGCCAGGGCGGCCGCCACCGCCGCCGAGCGCGACCGCGAGCAGGCCGCCGCAGCCGGCTTCCGTGAAATGGCCGACGCCCACCTGAGCGCCGTCGATCGCGCCAGGACCCGGGCCGACGACGCCGAAGCCGCCTGTGAAGCGGCCCAGGAGGCAACCGCTGCGGCGGAGGCT
>JAICGL010000423.1 GCA_025923175.1 Acidimicrobiia bacterium | reverse complement strand
CCGACTGGATCAGTTTCCGCCACGAGATCGAGACCCACAGCGGCTCGCACGTCCACCAGGGAGGGCTGGCGCTCTTCGTGACCAAGGGGCGGGGCTACACGATGTGCAACGGCCGGCGGGCCGACTGGAAGGCCGGCGACGTCATCCTCCTGCCGATCGAACCCGGCGGGGTGGAGCACCAGCACTTCAACACCGGTGACGAGCCCTGCGAGTGGATCGCCTTCGCCTTCAATCCCTGGCTCGACGCCATGGGCAACGGCTACGAGCAGAAGGAGAACCATCCGGAGTACGTGGAGGAGGGCGAGTGACCCTGTACGAGGCGCTGCTCGCCCGGCGCGATGCCGAGCGCGCCCGGCGGGCCGAAGCGCTGCTCGTGGTGGACGGCGAAGCCCAGCCGTGGGAGGACACGCCACAGGGGCGGCTTCGCTGGTACCTCCATCCCGACCTGACCGACCGGGCGCTGCAGACCATGGGCCTCTACGTCCAGGAGCTGGCGCCGCAGAGCCGGTCAGGCCGCTACCGCTGGCAGGGCGGCGAGATGATCGTCTTCCTCGAAGGGCGAGGCGTAAGCGAGGTCGACGGCGAGCAGTTCGAATGGGAGGCGGGTGACGCCCTGGCGGTGCCGGTTCGCGAGGCGGGCGTGGAGATCTGCCACCACAACCCGCACGACGAGCCGGCCCGGTTCGTCTGTGCCTGGCCCAACTTCCCCGCCGTCCTCGGCGTCGACATGGGCAGCGGGCTTGAGCAGCTCGAGACAGTTCCTGGGTGGCAGGGCTGAATGGAACCGGTCTACCAGCTGGCGATGGTCGTCCACATCTACTCGGCCATCGTCCTGGTCGGCTCGATGTTCTTCAACGCATTCATTCTCGGGCCGGCGCTCAAGCGGATCCCGCCGGCGCAGGCGGCGACCGTGGGCGACAAGATCGGTGCCGGGCTGCGCATCGCCGGCCCGGCAAGCCTCGTCCTGCTCGTCGTGACGGGGGTGATGCGGCTGCACCACATGCACCTGCTGGGCAAATTCTTCGGCTGGTCGTTCATGTCGACCAGGTACGGGTCGCGCATCTGGCTGATGTTCCTCGCCTGGTTCGTCCTCGCCGTGACCGGCACCCTCTCACTCGCCTGGTACGAAAAGGTGCTGGCCAAGAAGCTGCCCTTTACCGCCGGCCTGCGGGACCTGGAGGAACGCCGGGCCGCGCAGCAGAAGGTCTCGGACTGGCAGGAGCGGATGAACTACGTCAATGTCACCATCGGGATCCTCGCCGTGCTCGGCGGCTCGTTCGCCCGGGTCGGCCTCTAGGACCGGCCGGCCATGGGGAAGGGCGCACTCGGCCTGCTCTCGGCCTACTGGCCGGAGATGACCGCCCGGCACGCCCACATTCCGCTCGAGCGGGCGCCGCAGTACACCGTGCACCGTTCGGCCAAGTCGGATCCCGACCGGCCCGCGCTCATCACGCCGAATCGGTCGGTGACCTTCGCCGAACTCTCCGATCTCGTCCGCCGGGCCGGCGCCGCCATCGCCGAGCGGACCGAGGAAAACGGCCGGGTAGCCATCCTTGTCGACGATCCCGTCTCCCAGGCCGCCTTTGCCTTCGGCGCCTGGGAAGCCGACCGCCTCGCCTTCGTTCACTCCGGCCCGGCGCCGGTCGGTCCGCTGACCGACTTCGCCCCGGATCTCGTGGTCGCCCGGGAGCTCGCCCATGCGCCGCCCGGGGTCCCGGTGGACACCGCCTACACGCTGCTCCGCACCGAGCCGGTCACGTTCGGAAAGGCCAATCTCCGCTCTCCCATCCTCGTGCTGCCCAATGCCGACGCCACCGGGGAGGTGGCCCACAACCACAAGACGCTGGTCGGCACGGCCGTGGCCTTCGGCTCCTTCTTCCAGTTCGAACCCGGCGCCGAAGTGGTGCTCCTCGAGCCACCCACCGGCTGGCTCGGCCTGGCCGTGCTGCTGGGCGCCTGGGCCAGGGCCACCACGATCCGGGTGGCGTGGACGGCCGGCTGGGCCGGGCACCCCGAACGGGTCGACTACGTGGCCGGCAGCTTCGCCGCCGCGGAGGCCCGCTACGCCGGAGCCACACCGGCCCTGCGCGATGTCCGGGCCGGCGTCGGCGCCATTCTCGGGATCGAGGGCCCCTTTAGCCCCGCCAAGCGCCGCCGGCTGGCCCGTCGGCTCGGCACGCCCGTCCTCACCCTCTATGGCCGCAACGACCTCGGCCCCGCCATCGGCAGCCACCCCACCTGGTACCTCGACGACGCCGTCGGCATCCCCCTGCCCAACGTCGACACCCGGCCGCTCGACCCGTCCGACGGTGCCGAGCTGACCATCGGGTGGGATGCCGTGGAGGAGGCCGAGATCGGCGTGAAGTCGGTGCTGGCCCCGGCCGGCGGTGAGCTCTCGGGTACCTGGCTCCGCACCCGGTTGCTGGGCCAGGTCGACCCGACAGGCCTCTACTTCGTCCGCTGACCGACATGGAGGGGCCCCGCTTCCCGGCAAGGGAAGCGGGGCCCTGATAGGGGGAAGTGTCGGCTAGTGCCCGTTCAACGACTCGGGGCCGCGACCGCCGTGCCAGTTGTTGTAGTGGTTCCGGTGCCGGTCGAGGATGTAGCCCGGCCGGTAGTGCTCGTCGTAGTAGTCGGTGTCGAGGTGGTGGATGATGACACCGAAGTGGGCCTGCATCGGGTTGTAGGTCACCGGCCACTGGCCGAAGTTGTCGATGCAGTACTGGATGTAGGCGACGGTGGCGTCCTTGCACCAGTCCGCCGGACGGGCCCGCTCGTGGTTGACGATCTTGTCGACGTAGCTGTCGTTCTTCCACGGGCCCATGCCCTGTGCCTCACGGAGCAGGTTCTTCGGGCCGCGGTCGCCCCACCGGCCCTCGCCGTACTTCGACTCCCACCAGGCCTCGACGAGCGACTCGGCCGTCGGGTACTGCGGCGACGGGCAGAACGTGGCGGTCTTCACGCCTTCGATGCCGTACACCTTGAGCTGGCCGGTGGAGATCGGCGCCTTGGGGTTGGGCGGGGCGATCTCGAAGCCGAGACCCCGGGTGAGGTCGGGCAGCGCCCCGAAGAGGATGTCAGGGTTGAAGCCGCAGAAGTTCCAGTGCCCGAGGCCGAGGGCCTCGGCACCCATCTTGATGTTCTGGACCATGATCCCGGCCGGGTACATCTCGACCTGGAAGATCAGCTGCTCCTCGGCGGCGATCGGGATGGGCAGCTCCAGCTTGCCTTCGCCGATCCACTGCTCGACGCCGGCGGGACGGCCGCCGTTCCACTCGTCGATCATGTACATGTGCCAGGCGTCGTGGAAGTTGATGATGGCGTCGTTCAACTTGCCGGCGTCGGTGATGGGGATCATCCACGTCGTGCCGGGCCGGTTGATGTTGTACTGGTACGGCCCCATCAGCGTGGCGTTGTGGGCGCCGGGGATGCGGGTCATGTAGTCGATGTCGGGCCGCTCGTCGAGGATCTGCGTGCAGCCGCTGCGGTACCACTCGATGACCTTGTCGTAGCGACCCGCCTCGGCGTGCCCGTTGACGGCCATCTCGATGGTGTTCGTGACGTTCTTGCCGGGGTTGTAGATAAACGCCCCGTCGTCGTTGATGATCAGCAGGTCGTGGGCCCACGAGTTGCCCGGGGCCGACGCCGTGCGACCGGCGATCTCGTTCAGCTCGTGGAAACCGCCGTCGAGCGAGATGTCCCAGGCGGCGATGCCGTTGAGGCCGCAGGCGGCCCACGCGAGGAGCGCTTCTTCGACCTCGCTCAGGCTGTACGGCGACTTCTCCGACACGAACTTCATCGGGCCTTCCATCTGCGTCATCTCGCGCCCGGTGACCGGGTGCTTCTCGGTCGTGCCGGAGTCGATCCGGTAGCCGAGGCCGACGCGGCGGGTCCGCATACCCCGCAACAACTCGAAGGCCGAGGGGCCCTCTTCGAACGCCTTGCGGAGCTGTTCCGACTGGTTTCCGCTGCCCGTATCGGTTCCGGTTCCCTGCTCCGTGACCGCCATGAGGCCCCCTTTCCTCTGGTTCCCCCGTGAACGCGGCGGAAACTACCGACGCACCGGCCGGTGATACAAGGGCAACTGTTACCTACTCGGGTACCTAGT
>JAICGL010000422.1 GCA_025923175.1 Acidimicrobiia bacterium | reverse complement strand
ACCGCCCGCCCCTGGTACCGGTGGCTCGTCGTGTCGGTCATCGAACTGCTGCGGGGTGTGCCGGTGGTCATGGCGATCTTCTTCGCCAGCCGGGTGCTGCCCGAGGTTGGCGTCGACCTGTCGCTGCTCTGGTATCTCGTGATTGGCCTCACCGCCTACAACTCCGTCGTGATCGGGGAGATCATCCGGGCGGGCGTGGCCGCCCTGCCCCGGGGCCAGACCGAGGCCGCCTACGCCATCGGGCTCACCCGGTGGGGAGCGCTGCGGCTGATCCTGCTACCCCAGGCGTTTCGCATCATGCTGCCGGCGTTGATCAGCCAGCTCGTCGTGATCCTGAAGGACACGTCGCTCGGCGCCTTCATCAGCTACGAAGAGCTGCTCCGCCGGGGCAACTTCGCCGTGCAGAACCTCGGCAACCCTCTCCAGCTCTACCTGCTGATCGGCGCCCTGTTCATCTCCGTCAACTACGGCCTCGGCCGCGCTGCCGTCCTGGTAGAACGACGCGTTTCCCGCGGCCGGCGGACCCCGGTGGTGGACGCCCAGCCGCCGATGGAGGCCGAGCTGGCTGTGTAGGAGGTCCGCCGGGTCACCTAGAGTGCGCCGATGGCGGCACCGCCTCAACCGGCGCTCAAGCGGGCCATCACCCGGAAGATGCTGCTGGCCCTCGTCATCGGCGACGTGCTCGGCGCGGGGATCTACGCCCTGGTCGGCGAGGTGGGCGGCCGGGTCGGCGGCGCCATCTGGTCGGCATTCCTGCTGGCGCTGGCGCTCGCGCTGTTCACCGCATGCGCCTACGCCGAACTGGTGACGAAGTACCCCTTGGCGGGGGGCGCCGCCATCTACGTGAACAAGGCGTGGCGCCGGCCGTTCCTGACGTTCCTCGTCGCCTTCGCCGTGATGAGCTCCGGTCTCACGTCCGCGTCCACGCTCGCCCGGGCGTTCGGCGGCCGGTACCTCTCGGCCTTCGTCGACGCACCCGGCACGCTCGTCGGGCTCCTGTTCATCACTGCCGTCGCTCTGATCAACTTCCGGGGCATCTCCGAGAGCGTCCGCCTCAACGTCGTGCTGACAACGATCGAACTCTTGGGTCTGGTGCTCGTCGTCGTGGCCGGGGTGGCCGCCATGTTCCACGGCGGGGCCGACATCGACGCCGGGCGCATCCTCGAGTTCAAGGAGGGCGAAACCGTTCTGCTCGCCCTCATGGGCGGGGCGGGCCTGGCGTTTTTCGCCCTGATCGGTTTCGAGGACTCGGTGAACATGGCCGAGGAGACCCGTGACCCGTCCCGCGACTACCCCTGGGCGCTGTTCGGCGGCCTGGCCGCAGCCGGCTTGATCTACCTCGTCATCACCGCCGTCGCTTCGAGCGTCGTCCCCACCGACCGGCTCGTCTCTTCCGACGGGCCGCTGCTCGAGGTGGTCCGGACCGAGCCGCTCAAGCTGCCCACCAAGCTGTTCTCGGCGATCGCCCTGTGCGCCCTGGCCAACGGGGCGCTCATCAACATGATCATGGCCTCCCGCATCGTCTACGGCATGGCCCGGGAACAGATCCTCCCCGCCCGCCTCGGCGCCGTCCACGGCGAGCGCGGCACACCGTTCGTGGCCATTCTCGCCACGACGGCCATCGCGATGGGCCTCATCGTGTCCGGTGACCTCGGTGCCCTGGCCGACACCACCGTGCTCCTGCTGCTGCTGGTCTTCAGTTGCGTGAACATCGCCGTCCTCGTCCTGCGCCGCGACCCGGTCGACCATCCGCACTTCCGTGTGCCGACCGTGGTCCCGGTGATCGGGGCGGTCGTGTCGGTCGCGCTGATGACCACCAAAGAAGCAGCGACGTTCGCCCGCGCCGGCCTACTCCTGCTCGTCGGAGTGGGCCTGTGGGCAATCAACTGGGCGCTCCACGGGCGCCACGTCGAGGAGTGAGCATGTTCGAGGGGTTCGAAGAGCGCTTCGTTGACACCGCCGCCGACGTCAAGATCCATTGCGTCGTCGGCGGGAGCGGCCCGCCCGTCCTGCTGCTCCACGGCTATCCGCAGAGCCTCGCCCTGTGGGCCGGCGTCGCCCCGATCCTGGCCGAACGCTTCACCGTCGTCTGCGCCGACCTGCGGGGCTACGGCGACTCGTCGAAACCGAAAGGCGCTCCCGACTCGTCCAACTACTCATTCCGGGCGATGGCCGTCGACCAGGTCACGCTCATGCACCGGCTCGGGTTCGACCGCTTCCACATGGTCGGCCACGACCGCGGTGGCCGGACGGGCCACCGGATGGCGCTCGACCGCCCCGAGATCGTGCAGTCGCTGGCCGTCCTCGACATCGCCCCCACCTGGACGATGTTCATGGAGACCGACCGGCACGTGGCGGCCGCTTACTGGCACTGGTATTTCCTCTCGCTGCCCGCTCCTTTCCCGGAGCGGATGATCGGCGCCGACCCCGACTACTTCTTCGAGACGTGCTTCGAGACGTGGGGAAAGACCCCGGTCAGCGGGCTCGATCCCGAAGTCCTCGACCAGTACCGGCGGTGCTGGCGGGATCCGGCCATGATCCACGGCTCGTGCTGTGACTACCGGGCCTCGGTCAACGTCGACCTCGAACACGACGATGCCGACATCGACCGCCAGGTTTCGTGCCCCACGCTGGCGTTCTGGGGTTCGGAAGGTTTCATGCATCGGTGCTTCGACATGGAGGCACTGTGGCGTCGACGTTGCTCTGACCTGCGGACGGCGACCCTGCCCGGCGCCCACTTCTTCGTCGACCAGTTCCCGAAGGAGACCGCCGCGGTCCTGCTCGACTTCCTGAGATGACCGACATCGACCTGCGGGTACGAGCCGCCCTCGATGCCCTCGGGGTCGAGTACACGGTCGTACCCTGCGACCCGGAACTGGCCGACACGGCCGCCTTCTGCGCCGCCTACGGGTACGAGCCCGGCGACTCGGCCAACACGATCATCGGCGAGAGCCGCGACAAGCCGCCCCGGAACGCCGCCTGCGTGGTGCTGGCGACGACAAGGCTGGACGTGAACGGCACCGTCCGGCGGCGCCTCGGCCGGAAGACGTCGTTCGCCGGCCCCGAGCGGACCATGGAGCTCACCGGGATGAGCCTCGGAGGCGTCACCGCTGTCGGCCTGCCTCACGAACTCCCGCTGTGGATCGACACCCGGGTCATGGAGCGTGAACGGGTCATCCTGGGGGCGGGCAACAGACATTGGAAGGTCATCGCCGCTCCCGGGTTCCTGGGCGGGCTTCCCGGGGCCGAGGTCGTGGAGGGCCTGGCGCGCGACGCCTGACCCTCGCAGTCACGCTTGTCTCTCCGTCTCCGCCCGGGTGACGTGGGCGGCGGCCTGGTCGCGCCAGTCGCCGTCCAGCTTCCCGTGGGCCACGTTCAGTTCCACGAGGCGGGCGGCGGCCCGGGCGGCCGCCCGGGCGAGGTGGACGGCGGCGGCGGCGTCGCCTTCCAGGTTGGGATTTCCGCCGGCCACCAGCCGGTCGCCCAAGCCGGCGACGTCGGCCGCCAGTCCGGCGACTTCGAGGGGGACGGCGGTCGCCCCTTCCAGAGCCTCGTGAATCTCCCGCCGGCCGGCGTCGGGATCGGCGTCGGTGTCGGCATCCCGGCGACGTCGGAACGCATCGAGGACCCGGGTGTAGGCGGCGGCGTCCTCGTCGGCCAGCGTGAGCGCCCGTCGACGGATGTGGCCGGCCTCGGCGCCGATGTCGGCGGCTTCGGCGACCTGGTCGGTGGAGAGCCCGGCGGCCATCTCGACGAGGGCGGCCGCCATGGCGGTGGCGACGGCGACCGAACCGCCCCCGCCCGGGGCGGGATCGGTTGATGCCAGCCGCTCCAGGAAGCGTTCCAATGTTTCGTGGCCCAGCGACGTTGATTGCATCCCGGGCGAGCGTACCCACTGCCGCGTCGGCTCCCTACAGTGCAGCCATGACCGACTGCGTGTTCTGCAAGATCGTGGCTGGCGAGATTCCCTGTCACCGCGTCGACGATGACGATCTCACCATCGCCTTCATGGACATCGGCCAGGTGAACCCCGGCCATGTCATCGTGGCGGTGAAGTCGCACGCCGAGACGCTCATGGATTTCACACCGGATCAGGCGGGGGCGGCGTT
>JAICGL010000421.1 GCA_025923175.1 Acidimicrobiia bacterium | reverse complement strand
CCGGAGGCCTCCAGCAGCGGGGGCTCAAAGGAGGCCCGGAGCTTTGAGGATCATGCTGGCGCTGGATCCGAGGGAGCGGGAACGCCTCCTGGCGGCCACCTCACCGGTGTCGTTGGACGCTCAGCAGATCCTCTACGAGTCGGGTTCGCGCATCGAGACGGTCTACTTCCCCGAGAATGCTGTGGTGTCCGTCCTCACCACCGTGGACGGCCACACCTCCTTCGAGGTCGCCAACATCGGCAACGAGGGGATCGTCGGGGTCCCGGTGTTTCTGGGCGTCGAAACGGTCGGTGCCCGGGAGTGCTACCAGGTCGAGATCGCCGGTCAGGCCCGGGCGATGGGCGTCGAGGCGTTCCTGGCGGCGGCCCGGCAGGACCCGCTGCGGTCGCTCGTCGAGCGCTTCGTCCAGGCCCTGTTCATCCAGGTCTCGCAGCGACTGGCGTGTGCCGCCGTCCACCCGATCCAGGCCCGGTACTGCCGCTGGCTGCTGTTGACCCACGATCGGATGGGTGATCGAGAGTTCGCCCTGACGCAGGAGTCTCTCGCTCGAATGCTCGGCGTCCGCCGCGCCTCGGTGACCACGGCGGCCGGTGCCCTCCAGGACGCCGGATTCATCCGCTATTCCCGGGGCCGGGTAGCCATCCTCGACCGGCAGGGCCTGGAGCAGGCCGCCTGCGAGTGCTACGGCATCATCCGCAGCGAGTTCGACCGACTCCTCCCCCTTCCCGGCGGGCCCGCTGAGGTTCGAGATTCCATCACGTAGGGCCGCAGCGGTGGCTCCCGGTCCACCCGCTGGGCCGTGGCCTGCCGGTACATGGCCGTCCCGGTGACGTTGAGGTAGTTGACGGGGAAGGTCGCCGGCTCAACGCCGGGGTGGAACTCCTCGATGCAAACAGCGCGGTTGATGCGGGCGGGATTGGCCGGCCCGTCGTGAGCGAGGGCGTCGATGACGAGGGCGTAGGCGACGGCGTCATACGTGATCGCTTTGATGTGCTCAGCGATGTGGCCGGGGCAGACCTCCTGGAGCGCGACATTGACGATGTGGCCGCCACCCCCGTGGAGGGAGGAGGTTCCGGTGTCGTCAAAAGCCGGGCCGATGATCTCGTCCTGGTGGGTATAGATCTCGGTGTAACCGATGCCCGGGAATGTTTCCTGGCCGGAGTTCATGGCCCGCATGAAGTCGGACTGATAGCGCAGTTGCCATAGCGCCGGGGCGCAGTCCGGTGTGCAGAGGATCACGGGAGCCACGGCGCCGTGGTTGGGAGGGGCGAGTCCGACGTGTTCGTCGACCTTCCGGCGGGTGTCGGGCCAGAATCGCAGAGCCCACCGGGGCAGACTGCCGCCCTGGCTGCCACCCAGGATGGCGATCGGCCGGCCCGCCCGCTCGTACATGCTGCGGATGGCGTGCACCACGTATTCCGCTGAGATCTGCATGTCCTCCATGGCGTACTTCGGTGTGGTCACCTCGCAGTAGGGCCAACCAAGGGAGTCAAACGCTCGCAGGTAGTTCCAGCCGTAGTGCTCCCCTGGGGTCACCCACGTCGCCGGTACGAGGAGCACCGGAGCACGATCGGCGCCGGCCAGGTCCCCGGAGCAACGCAGGCTCTGCGCCAGTTCAGCCGCCGGGACGCTGAGCGCCGGCCCGGGCCGGTCGACTGGGGCGTAGGTCGGCGCTTGGATCTGCGATGCGCCGGTCGGTAGGGCGGGCAAACCGAGGGCACCCAACGTGAGCACCACGGCAAAGGACATCGCCAAGCTTGTGCGTGACATGCAGCCCATCTCCTCTGTGCTGGTTGCGCCCGCTACGGCGCGTCGATGACGTCCGCTCGTTCTCGATCGGTGTTCGCCGCCGTCTCCTCCTCCACGGCCGGTTCGTCGGTCGTGGGTTCCACCTGGGCGGGCGCTTCAGGCGTGGTGTCTCGGCGCCGTCTCTTTGAACTGCGAGGCATCAGTGCTCCCCGATCGTTCGGTTGGTCGGAACGTACGACGGGGAGATGCCGACCGGCATCCGGCGAAATCACCAAATGCTCTGCAGGTGCGCGGTACTCGTGGATGGGGCATTCGCCCCATCAGTGCGTCAGACGATGTCGTGGCGGTGAGCGAAGGAGGTCGCCGCTGCCCGGCAGTTGACGCCGAGCTTGGCGAAGATGTTGCTCACGTGCCGCCCGACAGTCTTTGCGCTCAGAAAGAGGTCCTCGGCGATCTGCTTGTTCGTCTTCCCGGCCGCCACAAGCCGGAGGACTTCGGCCTCCCGCTCGGTGAGCCCACCGGGCAACTGGGCGGAGTTTCCTTCGGCCTTGAAGGGTTGCGGGGCGGCCTCCAACATGCGAAGGCACTGTTCCACCCGCCATGAGGCCCCGCAGGCGTCGAACACCTCAGCCGCTTCCCGCAGCAGCGCTTCGCCCCGTGAGCGCTGCGAGGCGATCAGGCAGCGGCCCTGCAAGGCCAAGGCCCGCGCGTGCAGGCCGCGGTGTCCGATGGCGCCGAGTGCATCGGCGGCGGACCCTGCTCGTTCCGCTGCGCCGCCGAGGTCGCCCGCCACGTAGGCCGACCAGCCCTGGGCCAGATCGGCCAATGCACGGTAGAGGGAAAGCCCCGGTGCGGCGTCGGCGATCTCCGCCAGTCGGCCGGCCGCCTCCCGCACCGTTGCCGCGTCGCCGTCCTCGGCTCCGAGTTCGACCACATCGGGGAGCAGCGGAGCGGCGAAGGGCCAGCCGCCCTTGTCGAGCAGTTGGCCCACAGCGTCGAGGCTGGAGGAGAGTGGGGCCGGCTCGCCCCTCCGTCGGGCGAGCACCGTTTCCACGTGCTGGCGGAGTTCGTGGTTGAAGTAGAAGTTCCGCTCGCCGAACGCCGCTCGGCCGAGGTCGACGTATCGGCCGGCGGCGTCGAGGTCGCCGACCTCGAGAGCCGCCATGGCCCCGTACCACACCATCATCCCGAGGCGACGTCCAATCCCCTTGGGATTTCGTGCGCTCTCTTGGTCGACCGACGACATCGAGGCGGGGAAATCGCCGGCGAGCCACTCAACGATGGCTGCCGAGAACCGCAAGGGCGTTTCTTGCCAATCAGGGGACGCCCTCCTGCTCTCCTCCAGCGTCGCTTGCGCCTCCCGCGGACGACCCTGGAAAGCGATGGAAAGGGCCAGCATCGTCAGGCACCGGCTCTCCTGAAGCTCCAGGCCTCTTTCGTGTGCCACCCGCACACACTCCTGGAAGAGGCGGTCGCTCTCATCGAAGCGGCCGGAGAACATGGCTGCGATGCCTGCGATGAGGAGGGCCCGCAATCGCACCAGCGCTTCCTCGGGCGTTCGCGCCGCTGCAGCGACTTCGCGGGCTCCGGCCGCCGCCCCGGGAAAGTCGCCCATCAAACCTCGGAGGAAGGCAAGCTCGGTGCGGGCCAGTAGCGCTCGCGTCCGGTCCCCGATCGTGTCGAAGAGCGCGACCGCCTCGCCGCAGTAGTGCTCCGCGACGCTGAGTTCGCCGGGACCCCAGGCCAGGAAGAGGGCCAGGTTGTGCTTCACCATCGCCCGGCGCTCCGTGTCGGGTGACGTCTCGAGGAGAGCGTCGATCGCCTCGACCGCCGCAACTCCGAGCTGCGTGTGTGCGTCGGCCTGGTGGTCGATCACCCACTCCGCTTCCCAGGAGATGACGTCGGCGATCTCCAGCCAGCGGGGGTCATGGGAAGGCAGCAGCTCAGCCACGGCGGCGAGGATGGCCAGCGCCTCCCGGTAGGCGGCCCGCTCCTCAGCCTGGCGTAGCGCGTCCCGCAGCGACTCGACCGCCTCGACTTCGCCGGTCTCGGCACAGCGGACGAAGTGCGACGTGGCCTCCGCCAGCCGTCCGCCGCGGCGCAGGCTCCGGGCCAGCTGGCGGTGCAGCGTTCGCCGGCGCAGCGCCCCGATCCCCGCCTGGATGGCGTCCTGTGTGAGCGGATGGGTCACCTCGAACGTGACCTCGCGCCCCCGCTCAACCTCGCGGATGAAGCGTTGACTGATCAGCGGTTCCAGGACGGCCGCCAGATCCTCGACCGGCTGTTCTGTGAGTGTGACGAGCTCGCCCAGTTCGACGCGACGGCCTAGTACGGCCAGCAACTCGAGGAGAGCGATGGCCGGGGGCGGCCCCTCCGGGG
>JAICGL010000420.1 GCA_025923175.1 Acidimicrobiia bacterium | reverse complement strand
TGGGTGAGCAGGACGGCTACACGTCGACAAGTCGCCATGACGCCATGTCGACAAATCCCCTCGACGTCCCGACCCCGCTCAGCGCGGACCCCGCCCGCAAGCCCGGCGGGGGCAACGTCCTCGAGACCCGGCTCAACCCCAAGTACATCTTCGAGACCTTCGTCATCGGCTCCTCGAACCGGTTCGCCCACGCCGCGGCCGTCGCCGTGGCCGAGGCGCCGGCCAAGGCCTACAACCCGCTCTTCATCTACGGCGACTCGGGCCTCGGCAAGACGCACCTGCTGCACGCCGTGGGCCACCACATGTGCCAGCTCTTCCCGGCCAAGCGGGTCCGCTACGTCACGACGGAAATCCTCATGAACGAGTTCGTCGAGGCGATCCGCACAAACTCCCGGCCCGACTTCAAGCGCCGCTACCGGGAGGTCGACCTCCTCCTCGTCGACGACGTGCAGTTCATGCAGAACCACGAACGGCTCCAGGAGGAGTTCTATTACACGTTCGACCACCTCCACGGCGCCGGCAGCCAGATCGTGTTGTCCTCCGACCGGCCCCCGAAAGACATGGCCACGCTGGAGGATCGGCTCCGGACCCGCTTCGAGTGGGGGCTCCTGACCGACATTCAGCCCCCCGAGTTCGAGACCCGCCTGGCCATCCTCCGTCACAAGGCCCGGGCCCAGGGGTTCACCGACACACCCGACGAGGTGTTGTCGTTCATCGCGACCCATATCACTGACAACGTGCGGGAGCTGGAGGGGGCGCTGATCCGGGTGGCGGCCTACGCCAGCCTCACCCGCATCCCCGCCACCGAAGATCTCGCTCGCGAGGTCCTGGCCGACAACCTCCGGACGAAGTCCTCCCGGGTCATCACCCCCCAGGTGATCCTCGAGGAGACCGCCAAGATGTTCGGCTGGACCATCGACGACCTCTGTGGCCGGAGCCGCCGCCGTCCGCTGGTCACCGCCCGCCAGATCGGCATGTACGTCTTCCGGGAGCTGACGGACTACAGCTACCCCCAGATCGCCCGGGAATTCGGTGGCCGCGACCACACCACTGTGATGCACGCCGTCGAGAAGATCACCGATCAGATCGCCGAACGGCGCCACATCTACGAGCAGGTGAGCGAGCTCATCAACCGCATCAAGTCAGGAGAGAGCGCGTGATTCGCGCGGACCGCGCGGTAACTCACTGTGGAGAACTCTGTGGACATCTGGGGACAACCATGGGGTTCCTGAGGCTTCCGGACGGTGGTTCCCGGTGACTGTCGCACCCCGGTGTCATTCTGTGGACGGGCGAGGAACAACAATTTCCGTCCCCACCGGCCGCGATGCGATGTTGTCCACAATCCACAGGGCCACTACTACTACCGAAGATAGAAATAGATAAACATGGAGAAGAAGGCGAGGGAGGGCCAGTGAAGTTCCGCTGCGAGCGTGATGCCCTGAGCGAGGCCATCAGCAGCGCCGGGCGAGCGGTGGCCTCCCGCTCGGGCGCCCTTCCGATTCTCTCCGGGCTCCTCGTCCGGACGGGCCAGGATGAGATCGACCTGGCAGGGTCCGACCTTGAGCTGACGATCAGGGTGTCGGCCCCGGCCGAGTGTGACGATGAAGGCGCAGCGGTCCTGCCGGCTCGCCTCTTTGGTGACATCGTCCGTTCGCTCGAGCCGGGCGCCGTGTCGGTTGACGTCGGCGAGGACGAGGCCCGGATCAAGAGCGGTCGTTCGGAGTTCTCCCTGCGGGTTCTGGCGGCCGACGACTTCCCGCGACTGCCAGAGGTGGCCGGCAGCGGGGTGCGGATGGACGCCGCAGCCCTGGCCGAAGCGCTGCGGCAGGTGATTCCGGCGGCGTCGCGCGACGACGCCCGGCCCATCCTGACCGGTGTGTTGCTGGTGGCCGAAGGTTCCGGGTTGCGGCTGGTGGCCACCGACTCGTACCGGCTCGGTGTACGTGACCTGCCCGGCGAGTCAGTGCTGGCTGCCCACCTTTCGGGGGCGGCGGCCGAGGGGCGCCACGTGCTGGTTCCGGCCAAGGCTCTCGGGGAATTGCAGCGGCTGTTGGGATCCGGGGCGGCCCCTGGCTCGTCGGCGCCGGGCACGGAGAACCAGGTCGAGTTGTCATTCTCCGACCGTGACGCCTGCTTCGACACCGGGCGGGCCCGGGTGAGCACCCGGCTCATCGAAGGGCAGTTCCCGAACTACCAGCAGCTCATTCCGAGCGGCTATCCCAATCGGCTGGTGGTGCCCAGGGAAGCGTTCATGGAGGCCGTCAAGCGGGTGCGGCTCATCGGCCGCGACCGTGACAACGCCCCGATTCGCCTGATGATGAGCGCGGCGGGCCTCGAACTCCAGACGATCGTCCACGATGTCGGCCAGGCCACCGAGACCCTCGACGCCAAGTACGAGGGCACCGAGACCACGATCGCCTTCAACCCCGAGTTCCTGCTCGACGGGCTCGGTGCGATCAGCGCCGAAGAGGTGTCGGTCGAGACGCTCGACACGTCGAAGCCGGCCATCGTCCGCTCGGCCGAAGGCGGCGACTTCCTCTACCTGTTGATGCCCGTCCGGGTTTCCTAATTGCAGCTGGCCCACCTCTGGCTCACCGATTTCCGGGGTCATCAGGAGTCCGAGGTCGAGGTCGGCCCGGGGATCACGGTCTTCGCCGGCGGGAACGCCCAGGGCAAGACGTCGGTGCTGGAAGCGGTCGGATGGCTGGCCCGGATGTCGTCCTTCCGGGGAGCGCCGGACTCGGCACTCGTGCGGGTCGGTTGTGAGAAGGCGATCGTGCGGGCCGAGATCGTGCCGGCGAACCGTGGTCCCGACGTCCGGCCCGACCTGATCGAGGCCGAGATCGCAGCCGCCGGGCGGAACCGTGTGCTGCTCAACCGCAAGCCGCTACCCCGGGCCCGTGACCTCCTGGGATCGCTGCGGACCACCGTGTTCGCCCCCGACGATCTGCGGCTGGTGAAGGCGGGCCCGGCGGAGCGGCGGACGGAGCTCGACGACCTGCTGGTGGCGCTGTCACCCCGCTACGACGCGGTCCAGTCGGATTACGAGCGGGTCCTCAAGCATCGAAACGCCTGGCTGCGGACGTGGTCGCGGGCCGACGATCCGGCCACCCTCGACGTATGGGACGAGCAGATGGTGCGGGCCGGAGCGGAGCTCGTCCGGGGGCGGCTCAAGTTGCTCGATCGGCTGGCCGCCCCGCTCGGGAAGGCGTACGGCGACGTGGCGGGCGCCGCCGCCGATGTGTCCGGCGCCTACGAAGCGGCCTGGGCCGGCGATGTGATTCTGGACGAGACACGCCTCGACGACGTCGCGCCGCTGCTGGCCGAAGCCGTCGCCCGGTCTCGCTCGGCCGACCTCGAGCGGCGCCTGACCCTCGTCGGCCCGCACCGGGACGACTGGAGACTGTCGATCGATGGGCTCGACGCCCGCCGTTATGCCTCCCAGGGCGAGCAGCGCTCGCTGGCCCTGGCGGTGCGGCTGGCGGGCCATGTCGTGATCAGCGACGTCGTCGGCGAACCGCCCGTCCTCCTGCTCGACGATGTGTTCTCCGAGCTCGACGAGTCCCGGGCCAACAACCTGGTCGCCCACATGCCCATCGCCCAGGCGCTCGTCACCACGGCCGGCACGTTGCCGCCGGGTCTACCGGCGGAGCGGGTCGTGTGGGTGGCCGGCGGGCGGCTCGAGGCGCGGGAAGAGCAAGGGCAGTGATTTCGTGAGCCCGGAGCGAGGTTGGGAATTTCGAGAACGGGCCTGGGAGCCTTCAACCCGTCCCCCCCGGCGGATCGGAGAGGCGCTCTCCGAGGTCGCCGCCGACCTGAACCTGGACGACCCGGACGACGTCGCCGCGGTCATGGCCGCGTGGTCCGAGGCAGTGGGCGATGCGGTGGCGTCCCATGTCCGGCCGCGGCGCCTCCACGATGGCGTGCTGCTGGTCGAAGTCGATGCCCCGGTCTGGGCGACGCAGCTGCGCTACCTGGAGGAGGATGTGCTCCGCCGGCTCGGGCGCAAGGTCCGCCCCGGAGTCGTGAAGTCGATCCGGCCGGTGGTACGCAGGGCGTGACTTCGTAGGGGGGCGAGTGATGGGTTACTCCGTGAGTATCGATCGGGACGCCTGCATCAGTTCGGGGAACTGCGTG
>JAICGL010000419.1 GCA_025923175.1 Acidimicrobiia bacterium | reverse complement strand
GCCAGCGCCGGAACGGGGAAGACCTTCACCATCGCCGCGCTCGCCGCCCGCTATGTGGCCGACGGAATTCCGCTGCACGAGTTGCTCGTCGTCACGTTCACCCGCATGGCCACCGGGGAGCTGCGCGACCGGGTCCGGGAGCGGCTGGTGAGCGCCGAACAGGGGCTGCTCCGGGTGTTGGCCGGCGAGCCGGTCCCGGCCGACGACGACGTCCTGTGCCTCCTGGCGCGGGGCACCCCGGCCGAGGTGGAGGAGCGGCGCCGGCGGCTGGCCGCCGCGCTGGCCGACTACGACGCCGCCACCATCACCACCACCCATGGTTTCTGTCAGGACGTCCTCGGCGGTCTCGGCTTCGCCGGCGACGTGGAACGCGGCATCCTCGTGCTGGAGGACCAGCGCGACCTCGTGGCCGAGGTGGTCGACGACCTCTACGTCCGCAAGTTCCACGCCGCCGACCGGCCCGGCACCCTCACCCGGGCCGACGCCCTGCGGGTGGCCGAGGCGGCCGTCAACAACCCGGTGGCGCCGATCGAGCCGAAGGCGGCGCCCCGCACGACACCGGCCGGGATGCACCGCAGCCTGGCCGGCTCGGTGCGCCAGGAGATGGAGCGGCGCAAGCGCCAGGCCGGGGTCCTCACCTACGACGACCTCCTGATCCGCCTCAAGGAGGCGATCGAGGATCCCGTCAACGGCGCCCGGGTGCAGGCCCGGCTGCGGGATCGCTACCGGGTGGTGCTGGTCGACGAATTCCAGGACACCGATCCGGTGCAGTGGGACATCCTCCGCCTCGGCTTCGGCGGCAGCGACGCCACCCTCGTCCTCATCGGCGACCCCAAGCAGGCGATCTACGCCTTCCGGGGGGCCGACGTGTACGCCTACCTGGCCGCCGCCGAGGTGGCCGGCGCCCGGGCCACGCTGGCCGTCAACTGGCGCAGCGACCAGGGGCTGATCGACGCCTACGACGCGCTGTTGCGGGGCGCCCGCCTCGGCCACGAAGGCATCACCTACAAGCGGGTGCAGGCCGCCGCCGCCAACCAGGCCCCCCGCCTGGTCGGAGCGCCGGTGGCGGCGCCGCTGCGGCTGCGGGTCCTCCACCGGGAGGACGGGCTCGTCACCATCACACCGCAGAAGGGCCTGGCCCAGGCGGCCCATTCCCGGGCGCTGATCGCCCAGGACCTGGCCGACGACCTGGTCCGGCTGCTGTCGTCGGGTGCCCGGGTGGAACGCCGCCACCGCGACGGCTCCCCCGCCGGCGACGACGAGATCCGGCCCGGGCATGTGGCCGTTCTGGTCCGCACCAACCGGCAGGCCAACCTGGTGCGGGGGGCGCTGGCCGCCGTGGGTATCACCGCCGTCATCAACGGTGCCGGCAGCGTGTTCGCCACGCCCGTCGCCCGGGAGTGGCTGCGCCTCCTCGAAGCGCTGGAGCGGCCGACGTCGGTGTCCCGGGCCCGTTCCTGCGCGCTCACCGCCTTCCTGGGTTGGACGGCCGGCGAGGTCGCCGCCGCCGGCGACGACGACTGGGAGGCGATCCATTTCACCCTCAACCGCTGGGCCGGCGTCTTGCGCCGCCACGGCGTGGCGTCACTCCTCGAGTTCGTCAGCGCCTCGGAGGGTCTTCCCGCCCGGCTCCTGGCCCGGGCCGGTGGTGAGCGCGACCTCACCGACCTCCGCCACGTCGGTCAGCTGCTCCACACCGCCGCCACCAACGAGGGGTTGGGGATGACGGCGCTGACGGCCTGGCTGCGCCAGCGAATCGCCGAAGCGGAGGAAGACACCAACAGCGAGGAGCGCAGCCGCCGGCTGGAGTCCGACGCCGAAGCGGTGCAGGTCCTCACCATCCACCGCAGCAAGGGTCTCGAGTTCCCGGTGGTGTACCTGCCGTACCTGTGGGAGCCCGGCTACATCCCGCAGCGCTGCGCAGCGGTGTACCACGACGCCCGCAACGGCGACGTCCGCACGATCGACGTCAGCCTGACGGGCGACGAGTACGACGGCTGGGCCGAGCACCGCAGCGCCTACGTCCGGGAGCAGCGGGGTGAAGATCTCCGCCTCGCCTACGTCGCTCTCACCCGGGCCAAGCACCAGGCGGTGCTGTGGTGGGCGGCCGGGAAAGACAGCGAAAACTCGGCACTGTTCCGCCTGCTGTTCGCCCAGAGCGCCGACGGCAGCGTACGGGCCTTCGACAACCGGGTGCCCGACGACGCCAAGGTGGCCGAGATGGTGGAGACGCTCGGTGGCGCCGCCCCGGGCTGCGTGTCGGTGGAGCGGGTCACGGCGCCGGTGGGCATACGGTGGACACCGCCGGCACCGGAGGCGGTCGCTCTCGCCGCCGGCCGCTTCGAGCGGGAACTCGACCGGTCGTGGCGGCGCACGTCGTACACCGGCATCGTTGCCGCTGCCCACGAGGTGCGGGTCGCCAGCGAACCCGAAGCAGAAGGCACCACCGACGAACCGGAGGTCAGCGCCGGGGCAATCGACGTGACCGCCGATACGGCGGAGGTGCAACTGCGCGACGTGCCATCGCTGTGGGCGGAAGTGGGCGGTGGCGCCGACGTGGGCACATTCGTGCACCGCGTGCTGGAGGAGATCGACTTCACCACTCCCGATCTCACCGCCGTGCTGACGGCCGAGGTGGCCCGCGCCGGCAACCGGCGTCCTGCGGTGCTGAGCGACGACGCCGCTCTCGTCGCAGCGTTGCAGGCGGCGGTCGAGACGCCGCTCGGCCCGTTGACGGGTGGTCGGGCGCTGCGCGACTTCGGCCCGGCCGATCGGCTCAACGAGCTCCACTTCGAGCTGCCGCTTGCCGGCGGCGATAATCCCACGGCCGAGGTGTCGGTCACGGCCGTCGCCGAGTTGCTCCAGCGGCACCTCCCCGCCGGCGATCCGCTCGCCGGTTACGCCGAACGACTGGCCGACCCGGCGCTGGCCGACACGTTGCGGGGTTACCTCTCGGGAAGCCTCGACCTGGTGCTTCGCATACCCGGGGCGGTCGACGGCGCCGGAAGCGGAGCGCGCTTCGCGGTGCTCGATCACAAAACCAACTGGCTCGGTGGCGATGAGCCGCTGTCGGCCTGGCACTACCGCCCGGCCGCCATGGCCGAGGCGATGCAGCGGGCCCATTACCCGCTCCAGGCGCTGCTCTACACGGTGGCGCTGCACCGTTACCTGCGGTGGCGGCTGCGGGGCTACGACCCCGACCGCAACCTGGCCGGTGTGCTGTACCTGTTCCTGCGGGGCATGAGCGGCGCCGACACGCCGACCGTGGGCGACCAGCCCTGCGGTGTGTTCGCCTGGCGGCCGCCGACGGCGCTCGTCCTCGCCCTGTCCGATCTCCTCGACCAGGGCCGGGTGGCGGCATGACCGATGTCGCCCTCGATTCCGCAGCCGCCGGCGGCGCCGCCTTTGCTGATCCGTGCGATGCGCGGCTGGCGCTGCGCGCCCCCGGTCTGTTGGCACCGTTCAACGCCGCGGGCGTGCTGAACGCAGCCGATGTTCACGTCGCAGTGCGGTTCGGGCGCTTCGCCGCCGAGACCGACGAACGCGTGCTGCTGGCGGCGGCGCTGGCCGTGCGGGCACCGCGCCTCGGCCACGTCCACGTCGACCTGGCAACGGTGCGCCACACCGCCACCGTCGACAGCGACGTCCCCGTCGACCTGCAGGCACTTCCCTGGCCCGACCCGCGGGAGTGGGTCGCGGCGCTGCTCGGCAACCCGCTGGTGGCAAACGGCGAAACCGGGCCTGAAGACCGTCCCCTCCGCCTGATCGGCTCGTGGCTCTACCTCGACCGGTACTGGCGCGAGGAACGCCAGGTCGCCGCCGACCTCGCCGTGCGGGCGGAGCACTCGTTCGAAGGTATCGATGTTCCGGTGCTGCGGGCGGGGCTCGACCGGCTGTTCCCGGAAAACGGATCCGGTCCGGACAAGGCGAAAGGCAACCAGCGGGCATCGGGCAAGAAGGTAGCAGCCAAGGACGCTGCGATTCCCGAGGCAGGTCTCGATCGACAGCGGCTAGCGGCCGCCGTAGCCGTGCTGCGGATGGGAGCCAGTCGGACCTACACGGTCGGGCGTCGCCCCGCCCGGCCCGTGCGCCGGGCGCTGCCGGCTCGGAACTGCGCGGCGAGCGCCGCGCCAAGTGCCGTCAATGGGCCCG
>JAICGL010000418.1 GCA_025923175.1 Acidimicrobiia bacterium | reverse complement strand
GGTGACTCCACCGCTTCGTGATCGGCGATGAGCAGCGCCCCTTGCCCGAAGTAGTTGAGGAGAAGCGCCGGCAGCACCAGCGTGAACCACGCCAGCTTGATGGGTCGCCGCCCGAAGTGGCCCATGTCGGCGTAGAGCGCTTCGCCACCGGTCACGACTAGGAACACCGCTCCGAGCGCCAGAAACCCGGTGTGCCCGTTTTCGCTGAAGAAGCGAGCGGCGTAGACCGGGTTCACGGCCCGCAGCACGCTCGGTTCGCTCAGGATCTCGGTGACGCCCAGCACGGCCAGCACCGAGAACCACACGACCATGACGGGACCGAAGAACCGCCCGATCGTCGTCGTGCCGCGCTGCTGGATCAGAAAGAGCGCGACGAGGATCGCGCAGGAGATCGGAACGACCCAGTCCCCGAGGCCGGGTGCGGCGATCTTCGCACCCTCGACCGCTGAAAGTACCGAGATCGCCGGGGTGATGGCGGCGTCGCCGTAGAGCAGCGCAGTGCCGAACACGCCAAGGAGGATCAGCGTGTTCCGGCGCGACTTCGATCCGCCCTCGTTGCGGATCAGGGCGACGAGCGCCAGGATCCCGCCCTCGCCGTGGTTGTCGGCCTTCATGACGAAGAGCAGGTACTTGATGCTGATGACGACGATCAGCGACCAGAACACGAGCGAGAGGAGGCCGAGCACGTTGGTCTCGGTGACGGCCAGCTCGTGGCCGTGGCCGTGGAACGTCTCCCGAAAGGCATAGAGCGGGCTCGTCCCGATGTCGCCGTACACGATGCCGAGTGCGCCGAGGGCGAGGAGCGGGACGGGCCCCTTCGGGATGTGACCGTGTTGTTCTGCCGTCACCCGCCGTAGCTCATGCGGGTGTCCTCCATGCGGAGGACGGGCGTCTCCTCGTCGGCCTGGAACCCGGCGTCGACGACTTCGCCGATGAAGAACGTGTGGCCGCCACAGTCGACGGACTGGCGCAGCTGGCAGTCGACCCAGGCGGCGGCGACGTCGAGGATCGGGGCGCCCGTCCGCCCGTCGTGGAAGGCGAAGCCGTTGAGCGTCTTGCCGTCGGCGTCGACCTCAACCGGCTTCACGAACTTGCGGACGGCGGCCCGTTCCTCCTGCGGCAGGAGGTTGAGGCTGAACACCTTCCCCGCCTCGATCAGCTCGTGGGTGAACGCCTCCTTCTCCACGCTGATGCCGACGAGCTTCGGCTCGAAACTGACCTGCGTCGCCCAGTTGAGCGTCATCCCGTTGCGCCGCTCCCCGTCGCGGGCACCGACGACGTAGAGGCCGTACGGCATCTTCCAGAGGACACGCCGCCGCAGCTTGTCGTACTCCTCTTTCTGCTCGTCGTTCTCGACACCTACAGGGAAAGGGCCGATGGGAGGTCCGGTCTTCGTCGCCATGCCGAGACGCTACCCCGAGGCGGCGTGCATTGCGGCAGGGGGCTACACCTCAAGGGCGGCAACGGCGACGATCGGGCGGGCCGGCGGGGTGGCGCCGAGCGAGCCGAAGAACTGACGGTTGGAGAAGTTGAAGATGCCGCCGTCCTCGCCGACCATCAGGTAGGCGTCGCCGAAGCGGACCATCCCTGTGACCGGCCGGTTCAGCTTGGTCGCCCCCATCGAGCCGGCGAAGCCGGCGTCACCGAAGGCGAAGATCCCGCCGTCCGAGGCGACGAGCCAGTAGCCGCGGCCACTGCTGGTCGGGACGAGCGACTGGACTGCGGCGTTCAGCTTGATGCCGCCCATCGACCCGTAGAACTCGGCGTCGCCGAAGGAGAAGATCCCACCGTCGGCGGCAACCATGTAGTAGCCGTTCCCGGACGGAGTGGGCATCGAGTCGAGCACCTCTCCATTGAGTGAGACGGAGGCCATGTCACCGTGGTGCACGGCGTTTCCGAAGGTGAGGACCCGTCCCCGGTTGGTGAACAGCCAGTAACCCGCACCCGAAGATGTGGCGGACAGGCTCGTCACCCGCTCGCCCGCCTTGAGCCCGGCGGCGCTGCCCCGGGCGACTGCGTCGCCGAAGGCGTACACCCGCCCGAGCTTGTCGACCACCCAGTATCCGTTCCCGGACGGTGTGGGCTCGAGGTCGACAGCTTCGGCCGTCCCGACGTTGGCATTGCCCAGATGGGCGGCGTTCCCGAAGGCGTAGACGGTGCCGTTGGACTCGACCATCCAGTATCCGGAGCGAGTGACGACGATCGTGCCGATGGCGGTTGACACGTCGCCTACCGGGCTGGCGCCGCCGGCGTTCAGGGCGCTGACCTTGAACTCGTAGCGGGCGCCCGGCGTGAGGCCGGTGATCGTGGCGCTGCGGGCGCCGGCCGAGGCGGTCACCTTGACGCCGGAGGCCGTTCGGAGACCGGCGGCCTCGTAAGACCCGGCCGCCCCGGAGACCGGCTCCGCGGTCACTTCGTAGCCGGTGATCGGCCGGCCCCCATCATCGGTGGGGGTTTCCCACTGGACGATGGCGGTGGCGCCGGACTGCTCGGCCGACACCCCGGGGACGGGGGCCGGGTACGAGTAGGGGACGGCTGTGGCGGTGGTGGCCGGCGCTCCGAGGCCCACGCTGTTCTGGGCCTGGACCGTGAACGTGTAGCTGACGCCGTTCTGCAGGTTGGAGATGACCGTGCTGGTTCCGGGGGCGGCGACGGTGGCGGTCTGCCCGCCGGGGTTGGCCGTCACCTTGTAGCTGGTGATGGCGCTTCCGCCGTCGGCACCGGCGACCCACGAGATGGCGGCCACGCCGATGGCCCGGTCGGTGGAGAACAGGCCCACGGCGCTGACCGAGGTGGGGGCGGCCGGGGCGGTGACGACCGGCGCCTGGATCCACGTGATGGTGCTCGAGGCCGAGAGGGCGCCGGCCGAGGCGGTCACGGTGGAGGTCCCGCCGGTGGAGGAGGTGAACGTGAACTCGGCGTTTCCGCTGACGGTGCCGGCCGTACCCGACGCCGGCGACTCGCCGCCTGTGCCGCTGGCGTTGAAGGTGACCGTCGTGCCATCGGGGGCAGGGTTGCCGTAGGCGTCAGTGACCCGGGCCGTGAACGTCCGGGCCGTCCCGGTCGGCGCCGAAACCGGCGGCGAGGTGGGGCCGTAAAGGGAGATGCCCGCTGGCGCTCCGCTCGTCCACGTCTGCGTGAGCGAGTTGGATGTGACCGAGCCCGAGGCGGGGGACGCGGTCACCGTGGTCGTCCCCGTCGCCGTCGAGGAGAACCGGAAGGTCGCCACGCCGCCGGTGGTGAGGGGCGTGAAGGCCGAGCCGAGGTTGGCGGCGTCCCCAAAGGGGAAGATGCGGCCGTCCTCGTTGGCCAGCCAGTAGCCCCGTCCTGACCGGGTGACGGTCATCTCCACCATGGGGCGGTCGAGTCGGAGGTTGCCCGTCGACCCGAAGAAGCTCGCGTCGCCGAAGCTGAACACGCCACCGTCCTTGGCCAGCAGGTAGTACCCGTTGCCGGTCGGAGTGCTGGCCATCGTCACGATGGGCTGGTTCAGCCTGATCTCGGCGGTGTGGCCGAGGAAGCCGGCGTCGCCGAAGGGAACGACACGTCCCGCGGTGGTCGCCATCCAGTAGCCCTTGCCCGACGGCGTGGCGTCGAAGCCGACGACCTTCTCGCCGGCGGTCAGCTGGCTGGGCTGCACGTTGCCGTACTGCTTGGCGTCGCCGTAGACGGCGACGCGGCCTTGCCCGTCGACGATCCAGTAGCCGGCGCCCGTCGGGGTCAGTTCGATGCCCACCTGCCCGGCCGTGCCCGGTTCGCCCCGGTCGACGGCGTCGCCGAAGGCGAAGACGGAGCCTTCGGCGGTGGCGAGGAGATAGCCGGAACCGGTCGGGGTCGAGACTGCGTCGATGACGGTGCCGGTCACGGCCGGCTGACCTTCCGCCGGGCTCTGGGCGGTGGCGGTCCCGAAGGGGAATACCGCACCGTCTCGGCCCGCGGCCCAGTATCCCTGCCCCGAGGGCTGAACGGCGAGGCTGGCGAGGGTCGACTCACCGACGATCCTGCTGCCCGTCTGACCGTCGGTGCCGACGACGGTGAATCGGACGGCCGTCCCGTCCGGGACCAACGCACCGGCGGAGTCGCGAACGGTGGCGGTCACGGTGTGAAAAGTCCCGACGGGCGCCGAAGAACCAGTCTGGGTGAGGAGGAGGCT